>JAAYUT010000114.1 GCA_012517485.1 Candidatus Atribacter fermentans | reverse complement strand
GATTAATCCACTTCCTTCTAAAATATAAAACGCAACGTCAACTGGAGTAGAATGAGGTTTTAATGATTCTCCCGGATGAAGAGTCATGTGAATGATCTGTGCTCCATTATAATCATAAATTCGACGAGCATCGATATTATGGTTGTTAACAAAAGGCTGGGTTTTATCAACTTCAAGAATTTTCATGTCAATACCTCCATTTTGTTAATGGTCCCTCATGTCACATTGTGGAGCTGAATAAGGATGAAAATAGTTATCCCCCTCGCCCTTTATATAATCGGGGAAAGACCAGTAACTATTAAAAAGAAAAGCACCCTCTTCGTCGTAAAACGGCACCCCTCCGAGGAGAGGAATTGTTCAATTCATTCCCCCATTGAGGGGGTTAGAGGGGTGTGCCTTTTTTCTTTTTTTTCATTACATTTCACCTATTCCGGTATTTACAGGAGAACTCTTTTTCCCACAATTTTTTGATTAGTCAAGAATTGCTTTAAGATCAGCTTCAGGTGTAGTTATGGTCATTAAATTATAATTATCCTGAAGAACTTTTAGTGCTGCTGGTGTAACAAAAGCAGGTAAGCTGGGGCCAAGCCTCATATTTTTAATTCCCAAATGAAGTAACGTAAGGAGAATACAGACCGCTTTTTGCTCATACCAGGAAAGAATAAAAGAAAGTGGCAAGCTGTTTACATCGGTGTTAAAGGCATTAGCAAGTGCAAGTGCTATCTGGATGGCTGAATAGGCATCGTTGCACTGACCTATATCTAGGAGGCGGGGTATCCCTCCAATATTTCCGAAATCCAGCTTGTTGAAACGATATTTGCCACAGGCCAAAGTAAGGATAACACAATCTTTCGGTACCATTTGAGCGAACTGGGTGTAGTAATTTCTCCCAGTTTTGGCGCCATCACACCCTCCAATGAGAAAGAAGTGGCGAATAGCACCTGATTTGACCGCATTGATTACTTGATCAGCAACTCCCATTACGGCATTGTGACCAAAACCAACCATAATGGTTTTTTCTGGTTCATCTTCAGGGAATCCTGAAGAAGATAAAGCAGCTTCAATAACCGGGGTAAAATTACGATCAGAAATATGAGTCACCCCTGGCCAGGCTACTAACCCGGAAGTAAAAATCCTATTTTTGTAGCTTTCTTTTGGTTTTTGAATACAATTCGTGGTCATAAGAATGGCACCGGGAAATGTGTCAAATTCTTTTTGTTGATCCTGCCAGGCTCCACCATAATTCCCAACAAAGTGTGGATATTTTTTGAGTTCTGGATAGGCATGAGTTGGAAGCATTTCTCCATGAGTGTAAATATTTATTCCTTTGCCCTCGGTTTGTTTTAAAAGTTCAGCTAAATCTTTTAGATCATGACCGGAAACAACAATTGCTTTCCCTTTTTTAGCAGTTATAGGAACTATGGTTGGAACAGGGTGACCATAGGCGCCAGTATTGGCTTTATCAAGGAGTTCCATGATCCGAATGTTAATCTCCCCACATTTTAGGGCAGTTTTTAGCAGTTCATCAATGGTAAAATGTCCTTTGGTAAGAAAATTAAGAGTTTCGTGGAAAAAGGCGTAAACATTGTCATCTTCTTGGCCAAGAATTTGAGCATGGTCGGTGTAGGCAGCCATTCCTTTAAGACCATAGAGGATAAGGTGCATTAACCCAGCTCTATCTTCACCATATTCTTTAATATTATTTTCGAGAGTTACTGCTTCTCCTTGGCGAACCAATTGGTCTAGGCTATCAGCAGGTTTCCAGGTTGCAGGACCACTCAATTCTTCTGGAGTTTTTCCTGATTGAAGACAGGCATCGATATACTCTTGCTTGATTTTTTCTTTGAGGTTGTAAGCTTTGTGAAGTAAGGATTTTAAACGTTCAGGATCAAAATCAACATTGGTAATTGTGCTAAAAAGAGCTTCGGTAACAAAGATATCAACATCATGGTTTTTAACACCATATTGGCGTGCCCGATGGGCATATTGACCGATTCCCAAGGTAGCATAAACTAATAAATCTTGCAAAGCAGCAGTTTCCGGATCTTTACCACATACTCCAAAGGTTGTACAACCAGTTCCTTTAGCAGTTTGCTCACATTGATAACAAAACATAGAATAAACCTCCTTTTTAGAAATTGCTTATTTAAATCCACATTTGTTTTTCATTAGATCTTGAAAAAATTAAAAAGTTGCTTATTCAGAAAAAGCATGTTTTTGTTTGCTCTATTCATTGAATTGCGAAGTTTCAACTAAATCTTTCAAAGTTTTCGATGTCAGATATTGTCGGAACTCTTGTCGCATCTTGTCGATAATTCCCCCAAAAAGACATTTTTTAAAAGGACAAATCCCATTTTTATTAAAACAACCCCCTTCTTCCAAGGGACCCTCGATGGCTTGGTAAATATCTAAAAGGGTAATTGATTCAATTGGAATTTTTAAGTAAAAACCACCATTGGGACCTCGAATAGAGTCAACCAGATTAATTTTTGCTAATCTTTGCATTACTTTTGATAGATGTGCTTCTGATGAGGCTGTTTTTTCAGCTATATGTTTTATAGTTAATGGTCTACTTTCACTTTGAGCCAAAAGAACCATACTGTGTAAGGCTAATAAACTCGCTTCGGATAAATTTACTATACCCTTCAATTTTTTCACCTCTTAATATTGGTATTAAGATACCAAAATACCAAATATATGTCAAGAAGAAATTTCAGAATTTTTTGCATAATGAATAAGTAAACATATACTATCCTATCCTGAAAACCCAAAAGAATGATAAATCAAGCTTTTACAAGAGATATCTAAATTACATCATTTCGAACCTCTTTTTTTTCATTTTTCTCCCCCTCGGCCTCTTTTGCACTCGCTTCATGGAGTGACAAACCATGGCAAGTCAAGTTTGGATTTGCATCCTCAATTAGTACTGCGAGAACAACATGAACGACTATCCTGTAAATACAATGAGCAGTGAGGAATGAGTTGTGAAAGGTGAAAGGCAATCAGAGTATAACTTAAGAATTATTGATAAATGGCATTGGGAAAAGATAAGTTAGGTTAAATAAAGAAAG
>JAAYUT010000113.1 GCA_012517485.1 Candidatus Atribacter fermentans | reverse complement strand
TAAAAGTAAAGTTGGATCATTGGGTATTAATGAAGCGCTGGGGAGTATTTTATGTTCTTTTTCTTCAAAAAAATTCAGGAATTTTTGCCTCAACTCGGAACTGGTCATGGAAGGTCACTTCTCTCCTTTTCTATTCACCATCAAACTTTTCTCACGCACATAATTATATCTGAAAATCAACAACCTGAAAGGTCCGAAGTCTTCGATTTGTTGACGGCATCCATTGTATCGAAACTGGTTGAACAAAGTCTGGCTGAATTTTTCCCTTCTCAATCCAATATCTGGAGTCGTAGTTACGATAAAGGCCAGGATTGGCACGAATTATTAAAGTTATCGCCTGTTCAACCCAAGTTATTGTATCAATTTCTTTGAGATCGGAAATCCTTTGGGAAATAAGAGATTTAAGCTTGGTATTTGGTATCGGTCGAAGGTTAATCAGTGCTTGATTCCTTTGTAAGGTTCCAACGATTTTAATATTGGCAATCTCGCTTTTAAAACCATCTTGATGAATGGTTTGGAGTAAAATCCGGTTGGCTTTTACAACTGCTTGCCCGTGAATTTTCGCTGCTAATGGTTTATAGAGATGTTTTAAGACACAGCCTTCCCGGAGATTATTTTCACCTATTCGTCGAACTGGAACATTCAACATCTGACACAATTGAAGAATTTCTTGCTTGGTGAAGTGAAAGAGAGGTGAATAAGTATTTCGCACCAGCTTAAGACCGCGGGCTCCCCAACTATCACTTTGGTTAGCTCCACCAATGATTAGCGTTTTTTCTCCGTATTCCTTTTGAAGATTTTCTAATTTAGCCTTTTTGGTACAGAGATTACAGGCGGGCCCTCGGCTTACAACCTCTTCAATGATATTTTTTCCAGGTAGAAATTGATGCGAGACGCGAAAATAGGATATTAGAAAATTGATATTTTCTCGAGCACGAAAGGGAAAATATTCCTCCCAATCTATGGTACACGCTTGCACTTTTTCTCTCCCTAAAGCACTTAATGAAAGAAAAAGCGCAAGTGTACTGTCGACACCTCCAGAAAAAGCTACGACAACTCTTTCAAAATCCTCTGCTACTGCTTGTATTTCATCGATGACATTCTGGATTCGCTTCTCAAAATCAACATTAACCACATTGATCATGAATTATTTTTCATATTATTAAGTAAATTATTAAAAGTATCCCCAAAAACATCACCTAAGGTCGTCTTTCCGTTGGTTTGGGGTGCAACTGGTTGTTCCTTTTTAGGTTTTTCTTTTTCTCGTTCTTTTGTTCGTTCTTTTTCTTCTTCTCGGGGAAGCGCTTGTTTTATGCTCAAACCAATTTTTCTCTCCTGATCATCCAATTTAATTATCTTTACGTTGATTTCTTGGTTTTCTTCGATCAATTCTGAAGGAGAAGAAATTCGTTTATCCGATATCTCAGAAATGTGAACCAAACCATCCCATCCTTTTTCTAATTCAACAAAAACACCAAAATCAACAATTCTGACAACCTTTCCAAGGTGAATACTCCCTACTGGATATTTATTTTTAATTTCGAACCATGGATCAGGAAGAATTGCCTTTCGGCTGACCACAATCCTTTGCTCTTCAGGTTGAAATTCAATAATTTTAACTGGCAAAGCTTGACCTTTTTTCAGTAACTGTCCCGGATGTTTAACCGGCTCCCAATTTAATTCTGAAAGAGGCAATAAGGCTTCAACATCAGGCATCAACTCAATAAAAGCTCCAAAATTCATTAATCTTTGAACATGCCCTTCAACTATATCTCCAATCTTCCAAAGGTTTTGAGCTTGTTTCCATGGATTTTCTTTCAGCTGCTTTATACTTAAGGTAATTTGACGATTTTCAGGATCTACCTCGATAATGCGGGCATCAACTAATTGGTTTCGTCGTAAGATTTCACTTACACGATTCACTCGTTTCCACGATAATTCTTCAATGGGTATCTTTCCCTCAATTCCATCATCAATTTCAACAATAGCACCTTTCGGGTTAATACGTTCAACTCGCACCCGAGCAACATTCCCAACTGGGTAATTTTCATTCACTGAAAGCCATGGATCAGGATGAATTTGTTTTAAGCCAAGGGATAAACGTTTTTTTTCTTTATCAATATCGAGAACTCGAGCTTCAACCATATCCCCTACTTTCACGGCTTCATGTGGATGCTTAACATATCCCCAGGAAATATCCGAAATATGGACGAGACCCTCAATCCCTTCTTCGGTCTCTACAAAAACTCCAAAATCCTTAATGGATATGACCTTGCCTTGAACGATATCTCCAACTTTTATTTTCTGTTCAATGTTTTCCCAAGGATCTGGTTTCAGACGTTTCATACTTAAGGATATCTCTTCTTTATCGGGATCCCAGCCAATGACTCGAAACTCGATTTCATCACCTTTATTGAAAATATTTTCTAACTTACCGATTCGACCCCAGGATACCTCAGAAATATGCAACAACCCATCAATACCACCCAAATCGACAAAAGCTCCAAAACTGGTAATATTTTTTACAATTCCTTTCCTGATTTGACCGATTTCAAGAGTAGATATGGTTTCCTGCTTCTTTTTTAATTCCTCTTCTTCAAGAATAACTTTATGCGAAACCACGACATTTCGAGTTCTTCGATCGGCTTCAATCACCTTCACTGGTAAGGTTTTATCGATATACTCGTCTAAATTTTGAGGCACCTTATCAACACAGGACGCTGGAAGGAAGGCATTCACACCAATATCTACGGTTAACCCCCCTTTTACTTTTTTCAGAACTTTTGCCATGAGGGGTTTCCCACTATTCAGGCTTTCTTCAATGTCAATCCATGCCCCACGATACCGGGCTTTTTCACGAGATAACCAAACATAGCCCTGATCATCAAATCGATTGACGACTACCCAGATTTCTTCTCCTTCCTTGGCATCGTTCAGGACTTCTCCTTCGTTCTCGGTAAGCTTCTCTTTAAAGGGAAGAATTCCTTCAGCTTTATAATTAATGTTGACAAAATAACCCTCTTCTCCCTTTTTGACAACCTTCCCTTTAATCAGCTCACCGGGTCTGATTGGATGAATGTTTTCGATATCCTCGTGAAGCATCTCAAGGTTTTTGTTTTCTTCCACAGTGAAGCACTCCTTCCTCCGGGTTTCCTTCTATCACGAATTATAGCCCCACATTGTGGTGTGCCATCTGCTTTGATCCTTGCCCTCAAACAAAGTGGGTGTCCTCTCCAGTAAACCACAGTTTACTGGAAGATCGACTCCCTGGGAAAGGATGTTGGGTCAAAGCCACCTATGGCATCACCGGCATAGCAGGGCTACAAACCCAAATCTCCTTTTTATAAAATAATAACATAACCTTTATCTCATTTCAAATTGAACTCTGTGTCTTTATCTGTCCTTGACAATCTGAGATTCTTTCTTTTTTCGTAATTGTATTCCTAAAACCATGAGTTGGTCATCAGAAACAGGGGATGGAGCGCCCGACATAAGACAAGTCCCTTTCTGGGTTTTGGGAAAAGCCATTGTTTCACGAATTGAACTTTCACCACACATGAGCATGACGATCCGATCTAATCCCAAGGCTATGCCTCCATGTGGTGGGCAGCCATATTGAAGGGCTTCAATAAAATAACCAAACTTCTGTTGAATTTCGGCTTCACTTAAATTGAGTAATTGAAATATTTTTTCCTGCAAATCGGATCGGTGAATTCGTATACTTCCTCCACCTATCTCAAAACCATTGAGAACTATATCGTAGGCTTGAGCTTTAACCTGACTTGGATCAATATCCAAATGATTTAACTGATCTAAACAAGGAGCTGTAAAAGGATGATGCATTGAATCCCATCGATTTTCTTCAACATTCCATTCAAAGAGTGGAAAATCAAGGACCCAACAAAACTTGAATTGATTTTGTATCAGATTAAGCTCTTCACCGAGATTCACTCGCAAGTTACCTAAAAAAGGAAGGACTTTTTGACTCTCACCCCAGGCAACGAGGAGAAGTGAATCCTCTTGAAAAGAGTATTTTTCAAGAAGCTTTCTCCAAGCCACTTCTGATATCTTATTTTTTAAAGGTGAGGTCGCTTCCTGCTTTCCTTGCTTTATATAGGAGAGAGAAACACCAGCGTTTTTTGCCATTTGAGAAAGTAAGTCAGCTTTTTTCCGAGAAAAACTCTTCCATTCTTGGAAAAACAATCCTTTCCATGAATCATTCTTTGATCCTACTTCAATTGCATCTTGTAACAGCTGCGATAGATCATCAATGGCACACGAAATTCTAAGATCCGGTTTATCACAACCATAGCGATTCATTGCTTCATCATAGCTCATTCTGGGAAAGGGCGTTTCTAAATTTATTTCTAATACTTCATAAAATAATTTTTTCATCATGGTTTCGATTAATTCAAGAATATCTTCCCGCTCCACGAAGGACATCTCAATATCCACTTGTGAGAATTCAGGTTGGCGATCAGCACGAAGGTCTTCATCACGAAAACATTTGGCAATTTGAAAATACCGATCATAGCCGGCTATCATTAAAATTTGCTTAAAAAGTTGTGGCGATTGAGGAAGTGCATAAAAGTTACCTTCATTTAAACGACTGGGTACCAAAAAATCACGAGCGCCTTCTGGAGTACTCTTGGTTAAAAATGGAGTTTCGACTTCAATAAACTGTCTTTCAGAGAGATAACGGCGGACAACTTGGCAAATTTGATGTCGTAGGATCAGATTTTTCTGCATTCTTGTTCTACGAAGATCCAGATATCGATATCGTAACCTTAAACTTTCATCAGTTTCATTTTTTTCCTCAATTTCAAAAGGAAGTGGTTTTGATTCAGAGAGGATGGTAAGTTCAGAAACAGCAACTTCGATTTCTCCAGTTGGTATTTTGGGATTCGCCAGGCCTTCCGGTCGAGCGCGTACCAATCCTTTTGCCTGGAGGACAAACTCACTTTTCACATTATTAGCACATTGGTAGACCTCTTGTTGGTTGGAATCAATGACTAGTTGGGTCAAACCCCACCGATCCCGAAGGTCAATAAAAATAACCCCTCCATGGTCTCGACGGCGGTTAACCCATCCAGTTAGAAGAACTTCCTTCCCAATATCTTCCTTTCGCAATATCCCACAATTATGTGTTCTTAACATTTTGGTATGCCTCCAGCAAATCACCAATTAGAGTTTCTTGAGAAACAGCTTTTTGTTCCCCAGTTAGTAAGTTTTTTAAAGTATAAGTTTTGGTCTGATATTCATTCTCTCCCGCAATAATTATAAAATGAGCTTCCATCCGTTGCGCATTTTTAAAATGATATTTCAAAGATTTATCAGAAAAATCTAAATAAAATGGAATTGATTTTTCATCAAGCACGATCGAAAGCTGAAGTAAAATAGCCTCTCCCTGCTGATCAAGAGGAGATAAATAAACAAATGGCTTCTGAAAAAATTCTTTTGAACTGATTTGTTTTTGTAAAAGAAGTATAATCCGTTCCATCCCTGCCGCAAATCCAACCCCAGGTACCCCTTTTACCCCTAATACATCGGATAAGTTATCGTATCGTCCTCCTCCTCCAATAGCATTTTGGGCTCCCAACTCCTCGGTCTTCATTTCAAAGGTTGTTTTTATGTAATAATCAAGACCTCTTACCAAATAAGGATTAATAATCGGATGGATTTGGGTGCTTTCAAGAATATGGATGAGTTGACTTTGATGGGTGAGGCACTGTTCACAAAGAAAATCTTGAATAATGGGAAAATTTTCATTATGAAGTATGTTTTGGCAAGATTCATTTTTACAATCGAGTACTCTGAGGGGATTGGTTTCAATCCGATTCGAGCAATTTTTACAAAATTGAGTGGCTTCGTTTCGGAGATATTTTTTTAAAGCTTCAAGATATAGTGGTTTACAGTTTTTACATCCTAAACTATTTATTTCTAATCGGACGTTTTTTAATCCTATTTTTTGGTAGATTCGATCAGCCAAAAGGATGACCTCAGCATCCGAAGCTGGACTTTGAAATCCAATTGCCTCAAACCCAAATTGGTGGAACTGTCTCATTCGACCAGTTTGTGGCCGTTCATAGCGGAACATGGGTCCCATATAAAAATATTTCATCCGAGGGTTATGGATATGAAGGTTTTGTTCAAGGTAGGACCTCATAACTGGAGCCGTTCCTTCGGGTCGGAGCGTAATACTGCGGCCTCCTTTATCAAGAAAAGTGTACATCTCTTTTTGAACGATATCAGTTTGCTCTCCTACTCCTCGGGCAAATAATTCGGTATGCTCAAAAAGTGGTGTTCTTAACTCGATATAATGATAATGAGCTGCCTCTTGTCTGACAACATTTTCAACGTGATACCAAATAAAAATTTCAGGTTTTCCAATATCTCTTGTTCCTTTGGGTAAAATAATTTTTTCCATTTTTCTTTCATTTTCCTTCTCATTCTTGAATTTCTATTTATTTGAATAAAAATACTCTTAATCAACTTCAACCTCTTGAACGATATTCATTTCCTGAAGTGCCCCTAAAACCATGGTTAAGGAAAGATGGGCGGGGAGGTCTAACCATAAGTAACATCGCATCAAATTTTCTCTTTCTCTAAGCATTTTTATGTTTTTTATATTGACTTCCATTCCTCCCAATTTTTCCCCGATTCGCCCTATTGCCCCTGGGGTGTCTAATATCAACACTCGGATTAAATGTGCGCCCTTGGTCCTTAACCGTTGTTCAAAAAGTTCTAACAAAGCTAATACTGCCATTATAAATAAAACTGATAATAGAGCAGCAAAATAAAGACCAACCCCAATAGCAATGCCAACTCCACATATCGCCCATAAGCTGGCAGCAGTTGTTAATCCTTTTACCGAAGGCCCAAAACGGAAAATTGTTCCTGCCCCAAGAAAACCAATTCCACTGACAATTTGTGCCACAATACGGGAAGGATCGGCTCCCATTTTCCCAAAACCATAAATCGACACTAAAGTGATTAAGGCTGAGCCGATACAAACCAATATATGAGTACGTAAACCTGCTGGTTTTTCAGCTTTTTCACGTTGGTAACCAATGAGGCCACCTGCTACAAAAGCCAGCAACAATCGAATAAAAACCTGAAAATTTTCGTTCAAGGATAAATTAAACATTGAAGTATCGAATTTCACCAGTACCATGAATCGAATAAAAATTATCAATGTCCCGTAAATAAGGAAGAGCGCTCTGAGCACCAATTCGAGTACAGGCAATGGCTCCTGCATTATTTGCCAATTGAAGAGTTGATATCCAATCCATTCCTTTAGATAAACCGTAAGCCAAACCGGCATTAAACGCATCACCAGCTGCAGTCGTATCCTGAACATCAATTTTTCTGGGAACCAGATAAAGGTATCGATTTCCGAGATCGCTAGCTAACGCCCCTTTTTCTCCTAAGGTAATAACCTTACGGGATGGACAACGCAGATCTAAGGCTTTCAAAGCTTGAACGGCATCTTCTATGCTTCGTATCTTCACTCCGCTCAACACTTCAGCTTCATATTGATTTGGAGTTATAACGTCATTTTCAGTCAGAATTTCGATAGGAAAAGGTTGAGCTGGAGCCGGGTTGAGAATAACTTTAACATTGTTTTCATGAGCTTTTTGGATCGCGCTCTTTACCACGCTGTGGGGAACTTCAAGTTGAAGTATGAGATAATCACAGGTTTTAAAAAGTTGAGAGGCATTTTCAATATCATCAACCGAGAGCTTCATGTTTGCCCCCGGTGCCACTAAAATGCGGTTTTCTCCCTTGGTATCGATAAAGATAAAAGCTAAACCTGTATGAGTCAATGCTTGCTTCGTAACAAAATTAAAATCAACATTTTCTTGTTCCAAATTTAAGCGCAAGCGTGCTCCAAAGTCATCATCTCCGATTTTACCAATCATATACACCATAAGCCCTAACCGTGCACAAGCGATAGCCTGGTTATTTCCTTTTCCTCCAGGTAACATTGTAAATTGGCGGGCAAAAAGATTCTCCCCAGTCTCAGGCATTCGATCAATTTTTAAAATCATATCAATATTTAAGCTTCCTACAATCAAAATACGAGAACCAATCATTTTCCCTCACACCTCATTCCAAAACCGGTCGTAAAATATATATAATATTACTCAAGTTGACATCGAACGTCCAGTTTTTCAATAAAATTCATGCTTTTAATTTTTATAAAGAAATAACCCTGGAAGGCTATCATAATGAATGCCTATTCATTGCTTTAATGCAAAAAGTCCCAACCTTCTTTGGTTGAACGGCATGGAAATCTCATTCACCACTCCTTCATTTCTGAGGGGCGCATTATGCGATGTGACAACTACATTCTTTAGAGTATTTATGAATAAAAAAAAATTAAAAAGATGAGATCCTCACGCGGGAAAGCACCGCTCAGGATGACAGCATTTTTTATTCTATGCTGTATTTTCAGGATAGACCCTCATGCCACTTTGGTGGCACCAGTTGAGGATGAAAATACTATTCAGAAATCAATTTCCCCCTTTCAAAAAGGGGGTTAGGGGGATTTGAATTATTCCTACTCCGTCATTGCGAGGAACGTCTTATGCGACGTGGCAATCTCATTTATCAAAATT
>JAAYUT010000112.1 GCA_012517485.1 Candidatus Atribacter fermentans | reverse complement strand
TATCTTCAAACCCAATGGCGGTTTTGTTTTTGCTAATGTCCATAATATTCAAGCAAAAATCCCAGTAGAAAACCTATTAGCCTTTTTCGAAGCTTTTCAGGAAAATCGATAGAAAGCTAAAATATTTTTTAAATGACAACAAAGAGTAGATTAAACGAGCTTACCATTCATTTTACAAACTCAAGATGAGTAATGAGTTAGAGGTGATTTTTTTTGTTGAACGTAGAGAGAAAAATGCCGCAATTTGACGTTATCGGAGTTGGGCATGTCGCTCTTGATAACTTAGGAATTGTTGAATTTTACCCCCAGCTTGATCAACGGATCCGCCTAAAAGATTTTCTACGTCAGGGCGGTGGGGAAGTAGCTACTGCTCTGGTAACTTTGGCTCGTTTAGGTGCAAAAGTTTCTTTTATAGGGAAAGTGGGCGATGATGAGGCAGGAGAATTTCTCTCTAAGGAATTCCTCCAAGAAGGAGTAGATATTAGCTATCTGGTTAAGGAAAAAGGGAAAATAAGCCTCACCGCCTTTTGTATCATTGATCAAAAAAGTGGGAAAAGAACAATTTTTTGGTATAAAAATCTTACTCCTTTAAGACTTGATGAAATCGATCCCGATTTTCTTTGTCTGGGGAAAATACTCCATTTAGATGCCCATGAACCGGAAACCGCTTATGATGCCGCTCGATACTTTCGTGAACATACTGAAGGAAGAAGAATTGTTCTGGATATTGATGACTGGGATGAACCAAGAAAAAAGCTCGTAGCTTTAACTGATGTTTTAATAGGTTCGGAAACTTTTGCTAGAAATTTTCATCCCAACAATCCAAATATTGCCTTAGAAGAAGTTGCTGCTTTAGGCCCACAAATTATAATTTTCACTCAGGGAGAAAAAGGTTGTATGGGAAAGGTTGGCAAAGAAATCTTCCAAATCCCTGGATACCAAGTTGATGTAATTGATACAACCGGTTGTGGCGATGTTTTTCACGGCGCTTTTGTATTTGGTCTTCTAAAAGAATGGGATATTCTTTATACAGCTCGTTTTGCAAATGCCGTTGCTGCTTTGAAATGCACCCAATTGGGAGGACGGACGGGAATCCCCAATTTGTCACAAACTCAGGAATTTATGGAAAAAAATAAAAAAACCAAAAAATGATTCTATTGAGAGATAAAAAAGCTATTTTGAAATTTACCACCATACTTTTAAAAGAGGTGCTTTTATGATCAATGGTTTGAGAAATTCAATAGCTTTTTCACAGCCATCTTCTCTTGACATTACCGGGTCTTCATGCTCAAAAGAAAGGACATAATTATACCCGACGCTCAATAAAGCACTCATAACCTTTTTCCACTTTACATCACCCCAACCTGGAACCCGAAAGCGAAAACCGCGATCCAGTCTCATCCAGGAACCAGTGGGAATAACTCCTGAGCGTTTAACTTCATCTTCCTGTATTTCCGCGTCTTTAGCATGAGCATGAAAAATTCTCTCTTTAAAGGTTTTAATAAAAACTACTGGATCAATAAGTTGCCATACCAGATGACTTGGATCAAAGTTGAAACCAAAGTTGTCTCTATATTCTAAGATTTGGATTGCCCGCTGAGCGGTTTCAATATTATAGGCAATTTCATTGGGGTGAACTTCAAAGGCAAATTTTACTCCATATTTTTTAAAGAAATCTAAAATATCGCCCCATCGCTCAGCAAATACTTCCCATCCTTTTTCATATAATTCTTCATTTTTAGGAGGAAAGATATACCATTTGTCCCAGACATGAGAACCCACAAACCCGCAGATAACGGGAATTTCCAATTCAGAGGCAGCCTGTGCGGCTTTTTTCATCATGGTAATTGCATATTTTATTTTTTCTTTTGGGTCAGATAATGGAGCAAATTCATCAGTCGATTCGTCATGTGGTCCTAAAACCAATTGACCTGGTATTCCACAATTTAAAGCGGAAATATCAAGATTATATTTTTTGAGTATATTTTTAACTGAATGATCTCCTTTCAATACTTTCTCAATATCAAGATGAGGATTTCCTTCCCAGGCAGGTAATTCAACCATTTGATATCCCAAAGAAGAAACATACTGCGCGACTTCTTCAAGAGATTTATCTTGAAATAAATTGGTAAAAAT
>JAAYUT010000111.1 GCA_012517485.1 Candidatus Atribacter fermentans | reverse complement strand
TCCAATGGAGAGACAAGGAAAAAACTCATTCCTTCTCCCTTGATGGGAGAAGATCAGGATGAGGGTGAAAGCCGAGGATGAGATTCTGGTTGGTTGTTCTCTATGAGTATCTTTAAAAATCGTTCATGTATTTATAGGATAAATTAGAAGCAACGAAAGGGATCAACAATGATGGGATATTTCTATTTCATTTTCTTTTTTTTAATGGGGATTTTTATTGCTCATAAGACTTTTTATGAAATGCCAGGAGCTCTCAGAATCTGGATTGGGGGTTTGATCGGTTTATTAGGAATGATGTGGCTGGTTATACCTATCGCTTTTTTTTCCGGTTTTACATTTACCACCCATGTTATTGCTTTAATCATAATGGGGGGATTTTCATTATTTTGTTTTTTTCTTTATTCCAAAACAAAGAATCCACCAGTTTCATCTATTTCTTATGATTCAAGAATATTTTGGATCATTCTCCCTTTTTCAATTTTTTTCATTTATCTTTTTTACACTCATTATTTACTTTATGGTCCAGATGGTCTTTACTGTGGTGGAAATGCTTATGGTGATTTACCTTTTCACCTTGGTATTATAACCAGTCTTAAAGAACAGCAATTATTTCCTCCCCAGTATTCAATTTTCCCCGGAGTGAAAATGGGATATCCTTTTTTCGTTGATTCATTCACTTCCAGCCTTTATCTCCTTGGAATATCACTTCGCAATTCTTTATTGTTATCAAGTGTATCCATGGCCATCCTTCTCTTGACCAGTTTTGTGGTTTTTGCCCAGGAAGTATTACGAAAATGGAGCAGTACGGTTATTGCGACTCTGCTTTTTTTTATGAATGGAGGTTTAGGGTTTTTCTATTATTTTCCGAATAATTTATCCCATATCTTATCTGAAACGGTAAATTCTCCAACTCATCTTTTTGATCAAAATATTATCTGGTCAAATGTAATTTGCGATCTGCTCATTCCACAAAGAACCACCTTAGGAGGTTGGGCTTTTTTGTTATTGGCTTTATGGGCACTATATCGTGCTATCAACACTTCGCAAAGAAAGTACTTTTTTTTGAGTGGATTGATAGCTGGACTGCTGCCCATGATTCACACCCATTCATTTTTAGCCTTTATAGTTGTAGCAATCATTTGGTTTATATACTACCTGATAAAAGCCGATGGAAAAAGAAAATATGTTTTAAGTTGGATGGCTTTAATTCTTCCAGCTATTTTATTATCCATTCCTCAATTGATTTATTGGACATTTCCACAGTCGTTTTCAGGAGGATACCTTCGGTTGATGCCTGGTTGGACGAGTAAAACTGACTTTTGGCCGTGGTTTTGGGTAAAGAATACCGGTTTATTTTTTGTTCTCCTTCTGATAGCGCTTTTTTCTACAAAAAACCGATTAAAATCTTTTTATCTTCCAGCAATTTTTCTTTTTGTTCTGGCTGAACTGGTTATATTTCAACCCTGGTCCTGGGATAATATCAAACTGCTTTTTGTATGGTATATGTTCAGTGTTATTTTTGTTGCAAATTATCTCGAGCAGATCACTCAAAAAATATCAAAAAAATTCTATAGAGCTCTTTTTGTGGGAATAGTTGTAGGCGTCTGTATTCTTTCAGGCACTTTTAGCTTAATACGAGAAGCCATTTCTTCAATTCGGCTTTTTACAGCCGATGATTTAAAAATAGTTGAATATGTCCAGCAACATACACCAGTGGATGCGATATTTCTCACTTCTGATTTTCATAATAATCCCATTTCTTCATTAGCCGGAAGGAATATTGTTATGGGATATGAGGGTTGGTTATGGTCGCACGGGATTGATTATCAAAAAAGAGCGGATGACATAAAGGAACTTTTTTCAATTTCAGAAAATTTTGATCATTTGATTAAAAAATATCAGATTGATTACATTTTTTTGAGTTCTCATGAAAGGGTAAGATATGGAAATAAAATCTTTCAACTTATGCAGAAGTTTCCAGTTGTGTATCAAAGCCAAGATTCACTCATTCTGAGAGTTTCAGAACGAGCTCAAGCATCTGCTGACTTCATGTTGAATCAAGATTCGAATTGAAATTCTTTTTTGGTAAAAAGGAAAAGACAAGTATCGACAATTTCTGGGTCATAAAAGGTATTTTTATGACATTGGATTTCTTCAAGGGCTTCTTCGATATGAAAGGGCTCTCTATAAGGACGGTTCGATATCATAGCTTCGATCGTATCAGCAACAGCTAAAATCTTTGCTTCAGGTAAAATATCTTTTCCAGTTAAACCTTTTGGATATCCTGATCCATCAATTTTTTCATGGTGCTGCAATATGATTTTATTCACTGGCCAGGGGAAATGAATATGGTTTAATATTTGGTATCCTACTTCTGGGTGACTTTTAATCATATTAAATTCAATGTCGCTCAACTGATGAGGTTTCCAAAGGATTTCTTGAGGAAGATATATTTTTCCAATATCATGTAGCAAACCGGCGATTCGCAGTCCATTGATTCGCTCTTGGGAGTAGCCCATTTCTTCTGCGATAGCACAGGAGAGTTGAGCGACTCGCTTTTGGTGACCAGCTATATAGGGATCCCTAATCTCGACCATGTCTGAAATAGCCCTGACGGTTCCTTCTAAGGTATTTTGAAGATTTTCCAATAACTTATTGAATTGAAATTCGGTTCGTTTTTCTTTGGTGATATCAATTGCCATTTGGAATTTTACTTTTCGACCATTAGTCCATGGAATAACTTTATCAATACATCGATACCATTTTTTTTCATTTTGATTAAAAAAATCCCAAATTAAGGTATCGGAATGTTGATCTTCGAAAATGGTGTGATTGGTACAGAACAGACAAGGAGAGTGATAACCATGAAGAACACGATGGCATTTCTGTCCAACTACGTCACCTAATTTTTTTTGCAGTGTCTGATTAACAAACAAAAGAGAATAACTTTCAGGATCAGAGATGTAAAGAGCATGGGGAATTTGATTTAGAATGGTTAGGAGTTCAATTGATTGGTTTTCTTTTTTGAATTCCGTGTCTTTTCTTTTGGTAATATCTTGGATAGTCCCAACATAGAAAATTACCTGATTAAAAGTATTTTTTACCTTTCGAGTATTAATCTCAACCCATTTTGATTGTTGATGTGGAAAATAAAATTGGGTTTCATATCCTGTGAGTATCTCATTGCTTTCTAATAGCGATTGCCAAACAAGACTCGATTCTGGAGAAACAAATAGTTGGTAAAAATTGGTTTCTTTGGCTTTGAGGTGGAACATTTGATCGCAGTACTTGTTGGTATCGATTATTTTTCCATCAGGATGGATGGCGAAAAAACCTATTGGTATTTCATGAAAATATAGGGAATCACTCTTGATTTCCATTTTAATCCAAATCTCCCTTATAATTATCTCCTACAATGAATAATAGTATATGATTTTTAAAATCCTCTTTTCAGTTTCAATTGTCAAGTCCTTCATCAATTTTTTCAACTTTAAACTTTATGGAAATTATATAATTAATGTATTGAATATTGAATAGAACTTTGGGCATATTCGAGCAATTTCTGAAAAGGTGAATTTAAAACGATTGCAGTCCAAGGTTTAATTTCATTTTCATTTTCTTTTTGAGGAATACCACTTATTTTACCGGGCAAAAAAGATGCGAGTGAATAAATCCTTCCTTTTTGAGATACTGAAACATTGAGAATGGTATAATCAATCGGGGTGATATTCTATGACTTCTCGAGAGCGTTTAATAGCAGCAATCAATCATCAACCGGTGGATCGGATACCTTTCGATCTTGGGAGTACCAGTGTTACCGGTATACATGTGAGTAGTCTTCATGCTTTGAAAGTATCACTGGGTTTGATAGCTCCACAAGAACCGGTTAAGGTGGTCAATCCTTTCCTCATGTTGGGAGAAGTTGACGAAGCGCTTAGAAAGTGTCTTGAAATTGACACCATTGCTTTACCAACTTTAGGGAACGCTTTTGGTTTTGAAAATAATAATTGGAAACCGTGGAAGCTTTTTGATGGAACGCCGGTATTAGTTCCAGGAAAATTTAATATTATCCCCGATATAAATGGCAATATCCTTCAATATCCGAAAGGTGATAAAAGATATCAACCTTCAGCCTGTATGCCCAATGGAGGTTTTTACCATGATCCTTTGATTCGAAAGAAAGAAATTATAGAATCGGAGCTCACCATAGAAAATCAAACTGAAGAATATACTATTTTGAAGGAGGAAAACTTGCGTTTTTACCAAGCTGAAGCCGAGCGTCTTTTCCGAGATACTCAATATGGGATTATCTTTCGAGGGGTAGCTGGGAGCAACTTAGGTGATATTGCTCATATCCCTGGTTGCAGTCTTCCCGATCCCAAAGGGATTCGGGATTTTGAAGAATGGTACATTTCTCTTTTAACAAGGAAAGAGTTTATCAAAGACGTTTTTGCCAGGATGACCGAAATTGCCATAGAAAACCTAAAATTATTTTATCAAGCGGTTGGAAATAAAATTCAGGTCATTGTCGTATCAGCTGCTGACTTTGGATCTCAAAATGGTCTCTTTGTTTCGCAAGAATTATACCGGGAATTGTTTAAACCTTTTCACCACCAGGTAAATGATTGGATTCATCGTCATACGACTTGGAAGACCTTTATTCACACGTGTGGTTCAGTTTATCCTCTCTTACCAGATTTACATGAAGCTGGGTTCGATATTCTGAATCCGGTACAGATTTCGGCAGTGAATATGGATCCGGTTCAATTAAAAGAAAAATTTGGGAAATTGTTTACTTTTTGGGGTGGGGGAGTGAATACCCAAAAGACCTTGCCTTTTGGGTCTCCTGATGAGGTGAGAGAAGAAGTGAAATATCTTATAGAAGTTTTCGGAAAAAATAATGGTTTTGTTTGGAATGCCGTGCACAATATTCAAGCGAAAGTACCGATAGAAAATTTAAAAGCTTTGGTTGAGACGATTCAAGAACACCGCGATATTCATTAGAGAGAATACATTCTCTTTCGGAAAGAAATCGGGAGAAAAATGATTTGTATTCGAGAAAAGGAATGTTGTTTTGATTGAATGTAAATATTATTCTTGACAAGAATCTCCTTCAGGTGATAATTTTATACAAAATTTTGAAGAAGGGGGAAATTGCTTTGAAGAGAATAATATGGTTGGGAATATTTTTGGCAATCCTTTTTTCACTATCAGTTCCAGTTTTTGGTCAAGATACGGTTAAATTAGGAGCAAACTTGGAGATGACTGGTTCAGTGGCTGCTTATGGTCAAATGATCAATGAAGGTGTCGAACTTATTATGGAAATTGTTGGAACCGAGGTATTAGGAAAAAAGATCGAATATGTCCTGGTTGACAATAAAAGTGATAAAGTAGAAGCAGCCAATGCAGCGACTCGCTTAATTGACAAAGAAAAAGTTGTTGCGATTATCGGTCCGGCAATTAGTGGAAGCATGTTATCAGCTGGCCCAATTTGTGAAGAGAAAAAGGTACCACAGATTTCAGCGACTTCTACTAATCCTTTGGTTACTCAAGATAAGAAATATTCTTTCCGAGCAACTTTTATCGATTCGTATCAAGGGTTGGCTGCTGCTCAGTACGCTTATGAGGATTTAGGTGCAAAGTCAGTGGCAATTTTATCCGATATTGCCCAGGACTATTGTGTTGCCCTCGGGAACTTCTTTAAGGAAGCTTATGAAAAATTAGGAGGAGAAGTTTTAACCGTTCAACATTGTAAAACTGGAGATCAGGATTTTTCAGCTCAATTGACCACCATTATGAACTTGAATCCAGATTTAATTTATCTTCCAAACTATTATACCGAAATTGCGCTAATTTGCCGCCAAGCTCGTGATTTAGGGTATGAAGGGAAAATTTTGGGTGGTGATGGTTCTGATGCTCCAGAACTCATAGACATTGGTGGCGATGCTGTTGAAGGGTTTTATTTCACCGCTCACGGTGATACTGAAAAAGCTTTAACAGAAATTGGCCAAAAATACTTCGATGCCTATCGAGCCAAGTTTAATAAAGAACCAGGTGTCTTTGGAGCATTAGCTGCTGATTGTTATTTAATCATTCTTGATGCTATCAAACGAGCCAATTCTTTTGACCCAGAAAAAATAGCTGCAGCTATTGAAGACACCAAGGATTTAGAAGTAACTACAGGAAAAATAACCATTGAAAAAGGAGACGCCTTAAAACCGGTTGTTGTAAAGCAGGTTCAAGGTGGTAAAGCGAAACTTCTTGGAACAATCGAAGTCAAGTAAAAATTGGGGAAAAAAGGGACAGGCATTTCCTGTCCCTTTTTTTATTTTTTTTAACCCCCTTTTTTTCTTCAACCCTTTTGAGTAGAATATACCGGTATACTTCGATTCATTATATTGAATGATGAGGATAGAAAAATGAGTTTTACCCAATTTTTTCAGCAACTAATGAATGGATTTTCCCTTGGTAGTCTCTACGCACTATTGGCAATCGGTTATACGCTAGTATACGGTATTCTCAGTTTGATTAATTTTGCCCATAGCGATGTTTTTATGCTTGGTACGTACTTTGCTTTTTATATGATTGCCATATTTCTACTTCCTTGGTGGCTTTCAGTTATCATTAGCGTGGTATTGTGTGCTATTGTTGGAATGACGATTGAACGAGTAGCTTATCGTCCCCTCCGATCAGCGCCGCGTATTTCAGCCTTAATTACTGCCGTTGGCGTGTCTTATTTTTTGGAAAATTTAGGCTTAGTAGTTTTAGGAGCGAGACCGAAAGGGTTTCCTCGTCCTGATCTCATGAAGAATGTCTATGTTATCGCTGGTGCGAAAATTCAGGGAGTGAGTTTTTGGGTACCGATCATTAGTATTGGTATTTTAATGGTCTTACTTTATATTGTTTATAAAACCAAAGTCGGGATGGCAATGCGGGCAGTAGCTAAAGACATGGAAACCACCCGGCTTATGGGAGTGAATATTGACCAGATCATTCTTTATACCTTTGCTCTTGGATCGGCGTTAGCTGGCGCTGGAGGAGTCATGTGGGCTGCCAAATTTCCTCAGATCAATCCGTTGATGGGAATTTTCCCGGGATGGAAAGCCTTTACCGCTGCGGTTGTTGGTGGTATAGGAAATGTAGTCGGTGCCATGATTGGAGGATTTATTATTGGTCTTGCTGAAATACTCATAACGGCTTTTTTCCCAAGCTTGACAGGATATAAAGATGCCTTTGTTTTTGGTCTACTCATTCTATTTTTAATCATTAAACCAAACGGGATCATGGGTGAAACTCTTAAAGAAAAGGTATGATTCGGAAAAAAAAATGGGGAAAAGAGACTATTTACTAACAGCAATATTATTTATTATCTTTTTGTTTAGTTTATGGTTAGCCCAGAACTACCTCAATGCCTATATGATAAGAATATTAAATACTGCATTTATCTATGTTATTGCTGCTGTTGCTTATAATTTAGTCAATGGTATATCAGGTCAATTTTCTTTAGGTCCGAATGGATTTATGGCTTTAGGCGGGTACACTGTTGCCCTGTTAATGTTACCGGTTATTCAAAAACAACAAGTTTATTTTTTAACCCCTTTAATTTGGCCTTTTAGTGTTATAACTTTTCCCTCTTATCTCTTCATTCTTTCTTTAATCCTTGGTGGATTAATCGCAGCTGGCGGAGCTTTTCTCATCGGTTTTCCTACCCTCCGATTAAGAGGAGATTATTTAGCGATTGCTTCGTTTGGCTTTAGCGAGATAATTTTTGTTTTAGCCAATAATTTTATCCCCTTAACCAACGGTGCTTTAGGCATTAAAGGTCTTCCACAATACACCAATTTATGGTGGACGGGTGGTCTGGCTTTTCTTACGGTTTTTTTAATTCGGAATCTGGTAAATTCCAGTTTTGGAAGAGCTTTAAAAGCAATTCGGGAGGATGAAGTAGCCGCCCAAGCTATGGGTATTAATCCTTTTCGAATGAAGCTTTTAGCCTTTGCCTTAAGCGGTTTTTTTGCTGGGATAGCGGGGGGCCTTTTTGTTACCTTAATCAGCACAGTTTCACCAACCTTGTTCACCTTTGCAATGACTTTTAATTTGTTGATCATAATTGTGTTAGGCGGTTTGGGGAGCATTACCGGCTCAGTCGTTACAGCTTTTATTTTTGCCTTCCTTCAAGAAATTCTTCGGGAAGTCGAAGCTCCTCATACCATTGGTTCATTTTCTATCCCTGGCATCCCAGGTATGCGAATGGTAGTCTTCTCTGCGTTGTTGGTCGTTTTGATGATATTTTATCGACGAGGGTTATTCGGAAACAAAGAATTATCATGGGATTACATTTTTAGATTATTTAAGAAGAAGGAACCACAAGAATGAATAATAATGATACCATTCTCTCGTTAAATGGATTAACGATGGTTTTTGGTGGTTTAATTGCGGTTAATGATTTTGATTTCCAGCTTCAAACAGGCGATTTAGCTGGATTAATTGGACCGAATGGAGCTGGGAAAACAACGATATTTAATATGATAACGGGACAATATATTCCTACGAAGGGGAAGGTTGTATTTATGAATCAAGAGCTCAACCATCTCCCCCCACATACTATTACTTCGCTTGGTATAGCCAGAACTTTTCAAAATATTCGGTTATTTGGCAACCTATCAGTATTAGATAATGTTTTGGTGTCTTTCCAAAAAGAACTAAAAAAAACCTTTTTCAGTGCAATGTGGGAAACTCCTGGTTATATTCAACAAGAGAAAGCTATGAGAGAAGAAGGAAAGCAATTGTTAGAAGCGGTTGGTTTGCTTCAAATGGAAGGCGAAGAAGCCAAGAACCTTCCTTACGGACAGCAAAGACGATTGGAAATTGCCCGAGCCTTAGCGACTCATCCCAAGCTTCTTTTATTAGATGAACCAGCAGCTGGAATGAATCCCCATGAAACGATGGATCTTATGAATTTTATTCAGAAAATACGCCGTGAATTTAATTTAACTATTCTTCTTATAGAACATGATATGAAAGTGGTTATGGGAATTTGTGAAAGAGTAGCAGTTATGGATTTTGGAATTAAAATTGCTGAGGGAACACCTTATGAAATTCGGAATAATCCTAAAGTAATCGAAGCCTACTTAGGAGTGGAAGGATAATGAACACTGAGCAACCATTATTAAAAATAGATAGCCTTCATGTCTATTATGGTGGTATTCACGCACTAAAAGGAATATCCTTAGAAGTTTATAAAAACAAAATTGTCTCTTTAATTGGAGCAAATGGGGCTGGAAAAAGCACAACGCTGCGAACAATTTCTGGGTTAGTTCGCTCGAAAACAGGAACTATTCAATTAAAAGAAAGTTTTATAAGCGATTTGCCAACTCACCGAATTGTAGAAATGGGAATTGCTATGGTTCCTGAAGGAAGAAAGATTTTTCCTAATCTTACTGTTATGGAAAACCTTATTCTTGGGTGTTATACGCGAAAAGATATGGTTCAAGTGAAAAAAGATATGGATTGGATTTTTTCCATTTTTCCTCGCTTGAAAGAGAGAACTTGGCAAAAAGGAGGCACTCTGAGTGGTGGTGAACAGCAGATGTTAGCAGTTGGCAGAGCTCTTATGTCTCGACCACAGTTGCTGATGATGGATGAACCATCACTGGGGTTAGCTCCACTCTTAGTGAAAGAGATTTTTCATATCATTAAACAGATTAATCAAGAAGGGACGACTATTTTACTCATTGAACAAAACGCTCGAGCTGCCTTAGAAATATCTGATTTCGCCTATGTTATGGAAACTGGTAAAATTACCACCAGCGGGGAAGGGAAAAAATTACTCTTTGATGAAAAGGTTCGAAAGGCATATTTGGGTGAAGAATGAAGATATGACTTGGTGTATTGTTTATCGATAAAAAAGATTTTCATTTTTTTTGATAAAGGAGCGATAGAATTTGGCCGACCGTGATTATCTTGACAAAAGAATGTTCATGCTTGGCGAGATCCCTTTTGAAGAACGAATTGATCAATGGGTTTGGATATTGGATAAAAGGATTATTAAACGTTATACCACCCAAAAAGAACGAGAAACACTGGTTCAGGGGTTAGTTTGTCTCAAATGTGGATCAAAATGTCAAGGCCTTTGCGATAATTCTTGATGGTTCAAAGCTTTTATGAAGCCGGTGTTTAGAGTTCAATTATTTCCATTGCCGACTGGTGAATAGAACGAATAACGTCGAGAAGAGGTATTTGGTATTTTTGTGCAATTTTTTTACATTCTTCGTATTCCGGGGTTATTTTAAAACCCTTTTGGTACTTTGATATCTTTACGCGTATCTTGCCCCAAGCAGTATCTACCAATCGATCTTCACGAGCAAGGAATACTTTATGAAAATGAATGACTCGAAATCCTAAGGTTGTGGTTTCTTGAAAAAGAATATTTTTTACTTTTTCCAACAAGTGGGGTGGAAAGATAACTGACAATTGAATAGCCGGGCGTTGTTTTTTCATAAAAATAGGGGCAGTAAAAACATCAAGCACTCCAATATCAAACAGTTTATCACTCACATATTCAATGATTTGAGGAGACATATCGTCGAGATTGGTTTCGATAAGAATGTTCTCCTCTACCTGCTCGTTTTCGGGAACACGCCCCAAAAAAAGCCGAAGAACATTTGGGGTTTCAAAATCATGGTAACCAGCTCCATAACCAATTTTTTCTATGATCATATAAGGAAGAGGTCCAAATTCGTTCGCCAAGTTGGCGATGATAACGGCTCCGGTTGGAGTTGTAAGCTCGTAAGGAATTTGGCCTGACTTTATTGGTACGCCCTTTAAGAGCTCTACCGTAGCTGGAGCAGGAATGGGTAATTTTCCATGGGCTGTTTCAATAAAACCAAATCCAGTCGGTATGGCTGAAGCAAAAACCTTTTTTATTTGAAAATAATTGAGTCCAATGATAGCACCGGTAATATCGATTAAGGTATCTAATCCTCCGACTTCATGGAGGAAAACTTCTTCAGGCTTTTGACCATGAATTTTTCCCTCTGCCTGAGCGATTTTCCATAGGAGAGATATACTTTTTTCTTTAATAGCAGGAGAAAGATCGGATTCTTGAAGAATACCAATCAGCTCTTTAGCTGGTCGGTGATGATGGTGGTTATCGTGATGGATATGATGAAGGTGTTCTTCAGGATTCATGATTTTAATTTGGGTGGCTTGAATTGATCCCTTTTTAACCTTTTCTGCTTGAATGAGGAAAGGGATTTTTAATTTCCCAAGTTCTTCTCGGAGAATATCAATTGATAAGCCTAAATCTATCAAACTACCCAAAAACATATCACCGCTTATGCCAGAAAAGCAGTCGCAATAAAGAATCATAGTTTATTTTTCTCCTTCAGCAAGTTGATTAATGAGGTGAGCAAGGTACCCAGCGCCGAATCCATTATCGATATTCACAGTTGCGATGCCAGGGGAACAGGAGTTCAACATGGTTAATAATGCTGAAAGACCTTGTAAATAAGCTCCATACCCAACACTGGTAGGTACAGCAATCACTGGTCTTCCGACGATACCAGAAACAACCCCAGGTAAAGCGCCTTCCATACCAGCAACCGCAACAATGACGTTGGATTGCCATAGTTGATCGAGGTGAGAAAAAAGACGATGAATTCCGGCTACACCAATATCATAAATTCGGTTTACGAAACTCCCAGCAATTTCGGCAGTTAGAGCGGCTTCTTCAGCCACCGGTAGATCGGCAGTTCCAGCGCTGATGATCGAAATGAATCCTTTTTTTTCGATTGGTTTTCGTTCTAAGATGAGCATCCGAGCCGTTGCATCGTATTTGATATCCGATATTTCTTTCTGGACAGGTTGAAATTGATCAGGTTGAACCCGCGTCGCTAATAGATTGGGATATTGTTTGCTCATCTTTTTAAGAATGGTTATAATTTGTTCTTGAGTTTTCCCCTGACAGAAAACGACCTCAGGAAATCCTTTTCTTAAGGCTCGATGATGATCAATTTTAACAAAGTCGAGGTCTTCGTAAAGAAGTTGACGTAATTGTTTTTCGGCTTCTTGAGGTGTAATTTTCTGATTCCAGAGATCCTCTAAGGTTTGAAAAAAAACCGAAATATCAATCACCCTCTTCGTGATTCAAATTGTTACACATTATATCATTCTTGTAACTTTTATTTAAAAAAACAAAACCAAAAAAAAGAGGATAAATAAGCGAAACCATGTTAGAATAAAAAAAAATGGAGGAGATATTTATGAAAAACAAGATCATTTTATTAGTCATTCTTATTTTTGTTTTTTCTATTTATTCTATTTCTTATTCTCAAAACATGTTGAATAATACTCTGAACTTAGATAGTTTAAAACATCAAAAGTATTTGATTCGACAGGAAAATGAGAAGGGTATAACAGAGGGAGCTCTTACCGTTGATGTGACGCCTCAAGACCAGGGGAAGTATCAAGTGAATATCGATTTTCTTTTAGGTAACAATCATTTTACCAATTCCTTCATCGCTTCAAAAGATGATAATCAAAATTTGTTCAATAATCTTTTTTTCTCCAATCCAATAGCTATGGCAATAATTATGCCGGTTTTTGCCGTTCAATTTATGTTATTACCAGTTACTTTAATGGGTGGTGAACTAAAAGAAGGTTTCATTTGGAACTCAAAAGAAGATAATGAAGAATTAACCATTCAGGTTCCTTCTTCTGAAGAGCGTTTTGGTTTTAAAGCTTATTGGGTGGAGATACTAAAGGATAAACAAATGGCAGTTCGGATGCTCTATTCGAAGGAAGCTCCTCTCCCTTTTGTAGTAGAAATCATGGATTCCGATACTCTTGAGGAAGGGCAGAAGTCATTGTACTTAGAACTTCAGGAATGGGAAACCAATTAATAGCAAACACCATTGCTACAAGCGGATGGGGAAGTATAGCCATCCGCTTTTTTTCTTTTTGGTTTTACTTGAGCCAGTTTATTATTTATAATTTCTTTTTCTAACGATTCAACAGCAATTTTACCATGCCATTTTTCAACAATTTTCATATTTTGATTGACCAAAAATGCAGTTGGAAATTCCCAGAAACCCCAGGAAGCCTTTAAATCGTTTGATCCCATGTAAACCTGTAAATCCAGATTCAAAGATTCAAGAATTCGTTTTATTTCTCGCCAATCACATCCAACACAAATAGGAATCAGTTGGAACTGGAGATTTTTTTGAAGCAATTGAGTTGTAAACAATTCTCGTTCACAAGAAAAACAATCTGGAGATAAGAAAAGAACAACAACCATTTGATCCTTGATTGAAAAAGGTATTTCTTGTCCGGCTAAATTATAAAGGTTAAAAGAAGGGACATCGCGCCAGGCAGATGCTTGAGATTGGGAAGAATAGGTGAGAAACGTTCCCAATAATACCAGTAGAATCCAAAAAGTTAGATGAATAGAAAAAGGCAGTTTTTTCATGCTTTCTATTTTACTTTTTTTTAGTAAGATTCGCAATTTAAATCGGAAAGAGACCAAGGAATTTTTAAAAAAACATCTACCAAGGAAAAATTGAATAAAAAGGGAATGATAAAAGGTAATTTTCAGTATAATGGTTGTGATCAGTTTTTTTAATTTTTCGATTTGACATTCTAACCAGGAAAAAGAATAAAAAAACCATTCAACGGAATTGAATTCGTATATAATAAGATATAAAAAAAATAGTGGTGGAATTGAGAGTGGAAAAAGTAGGTATTATTACAATTTCAAGGGAAACAGAAAGCCTTGGTGATGAAATCGCTCTTCAATTATCAAAACAATTGAATTACGAGTGTATTGATCGTGATCAGTTGGCGTTGCTTCTTCGAGAAGCCCATCAGGAAGATTTAGATGAGAACTTCGATCGACAGAAATTCCTTATTTGGGCAAAAAACGTTAAGGAAATCCTTCTTAAACAAATTAAAAAAGGTCCTATAATTTTTCTTGGCCGGGGAGGACAAACAATTTTCCAAAATGATCCCAGAGCTTTCCATTTATTAATCGTTTCTTCTCCTGAAATTCGCTTGAAAAGAATTATGGAGAAATATCGACAAGATGAGGTCACTGCTTCCCATATTTTAGCAGAGCTTGATAGAAAGAGAGAAAAATTTTTATTAGAAGCTTTGGGTGCTGATTGGAAAAATCCTCTTATCTATCATTTGGTTTTAAATACAGCCTATTATTCAGTAAATCAATCTTGCCAAATTATACAGGAAGCAATTAAGAATTTGGGCGTACATCATCGCATTCCAAAAGAGCAGCAATTGCTGTTTCCCAATCTTGATTTTGGTGGGAATCGAGTAGAGTTTGTTCATCCATCCGAAGAAGAGTTTGCACGGATACTTGATTTTTATCGAATCAAATGGCTCTATGAGCCCCGTACTTTTCCTTTGGAATGGGATAGTGAAGGGAATGTTGTTGAAGCTTTTTCACCAGATTTTTACCTACCCGATTTTGACCTTTTTATTGAACTCACTACGCAAAAACAAAAATTAGTTAGGAAAAAAAATCGAAAAGTGAAAAGGCTGAAAGATTTATATCCAAATATAAAAATTAAAGTCATTTATTCACGAGACTATACTCATCTTTTACGAAAGTTTGGAGTGGAGGCGGATATATGATTGAATCAAAACTGGGTGAATGTGTTTTCACTCGTTTAGAAATTGAAAAAAGAGTTCAGGAAGTTGCTGCTGAAATTAATCAGGATTATATAGGGAAAAGACCACTGGTAATTTCTATCCTTCGCGGCGCCATTTTTTTTACTGTGGATCTGGTTCGTTCCTTAACCATTCCTTTCGATCTCGACTTTATGGCTCTTTCGAATTTTAAAACTGGATTTAAGAAAGTTGAAATTGAAAAAGATGTTGATGAAGAAGTTGCCGATCGGGATGTCATCATAATTGAAGACATAATCGATACCGGTCTCACTTTAAATTATTTGACTCGAGTGATGGAAAAGCGATTTCCATCCAGTGTTGTTGCTTGCACTTTTTTAGATTGTCCTGATCGGCGATTCATTGAAGTTCCGATACATTATTCGTGTTTTAAAATCCCGGATATTTATGTGGTTGGCTATGGATTAGACTTTCGAGGAGATTTTCGCAATTTAATGGAGGTTTATACATTATATGACCCAAGTGGTCGGAGTACTCAAATTTTGAAGCAAATGGGGAAAGGAGTTCCTCGATGAGCTATTTTCGAAAGCAGTTGGATTTAATAGCTGGTTACCAGCCTGGTGAACAACCACAAAATGGTCACTATATTAAATTAAATACCAACGAGAATCCCTATCCACCATCACCATTGGTTGTAGAAACTTTGATGGAAAATCTGAGAAAGCACCGTTTATCTTACTATCCATCACCGCTTTGTGATGAATTGCGGGAGCAAGCTTCGAATGTATATGGATATCCTTCCAATTGGATCTTAGTTGGAAACGGTTCGGATGAACTTTTAAGTATAGTTTTTCGAGCATTTTTAGGAAAAGGGGATCGAGTTTTGTATCCCTATCCAACCTATACTCTTTATCGAGTTCTTGCCCTGCTACAAGAAGCTATAAATGAAGAAATCCCTTTTGAAAAAGATTATTCCATACCTGAAAAGGTTTTGACCGGTCAAGCTCAATTAAAAGTTGTCTGTAATCCAAATTCTCCAACCGGGACATTTTTAACGACGCCGGAAATTGAAAATTTACTTCAAAACTCAAACTGTCCAGTGGTGGTTGATGAAGCTTATGTTGATTTTGCCTGTGATAACGCTCTTTCTTTGTTAAAAAGGTATTCCCATTTGATTATTTTACGAACCTTATCCAAGTCATTTTCCTTGGCCGGAATACGAGTAGGATTTTTGATTGCGCACCCAGAAATGATTCAAGGTTTGCTCAAGATAAAGGACTCTTATAATGTGAGTTGGTTTTCCCAAAAAGCTGCTACGGCAGCTTTACAAGACCTTCATTATATGAAGAATAATGTGGAGAAAATTAAACAAACCCGCCGGGAATTTTCACGAGCCATGATCGAGCTCGGCTATGAGGTTCTTCCTTCGGAAGCGAATTTTGTAATGGTTCGCAAACCAGGTGAAAATTTAGAATCAGAATACCTTTATCTGAAAAAGAACTGGATTCTTGTCAGATATTTTCCTGAATATCCTGATTCTTTGCGAATATCCATTGGAACTGATTCGGATATGCAGTTTTTAATCCACGTCCTGAAAAATATGTCGAAGGATAATAACAAAAATGGCATTTAAATTAATGATTTGGGATTTGGACAATACGCTTATTGGCAGCTCAAAGCTCCTTTGGAGCGCTTTTAATATGGTTTCTGAAAAGTATACCGGCACCAAAATGACACCGCATGAAATTGTGCAACTTTATGGACCTCCCGAAGATGCAGTGATTGAAAAAATTGTAGGAACACAGAGGAAACTTCAAGCCTTAGAAGATTTTTACACATTTTATCGAATGAATCATGATTTCATGGTCAATATATTTTCACAGGTTTTTGATTTGATCGGCAAGCTTCGACAGAAGGGGATCAAACAATCGCTTTTTACATCAAAGGGGAGAAGAAGTGCGGATATCACATTAGAAAAGCTGGATATGAAGAAATTGTTTGACTTTATTGTCTGTGGTGACGAGATTCCGCGGCCAAAACCCTATCCTGATGGAGTAAAAAAGATACTTTCTTATTTTTCTTTTTCTCCTCAAGATGTGGTCTACTTTGGAGATTCACCTTTAGATATTCAATCAGCACATCGGGCTGGGGTAAAAGGAGCCTTGGTTTTATGGGATTCAATTCACCAAGATGCTTTGAATGGTGAAAAGCCAGATTTTATTTTTTTAGATATACCTTCATTGGAGATGTGGGTTGAACAATATTGTATTGGAGTTAAATGAATTGAGGGTATTTCTGATAGGGTAATTTTTCAAATTGATGCTTTATTCATAGAGAATAAATATTTATAAACGACTGATAATTAGAAAGGTGGAGATGAAAGTGGCGGTTTGGATTTGTGAGTCTTGCGGGTTTGAAAAAGAAAGCCGTTGTAAGCCTCAAAAATGTAGCAATTGTGGTGAAAAAGGTTCTTTTGTAAAAAAGGAGGAAAACCAAAAGAAGGAGGGATAAATTTGGTCGAAGACTCTTTCTCGCAAGTAAAAAAAAGAGATGGATCAATCGAACCTTTCACCATAAAAAAAATTATCCAAGCCATTGAGCATGCACTTCATGCTACTGGTTTTTATCAACCAGGGAAAGCCGAAGAGTTAGCTCGTGAAGTAGTCGAAAATCTTAAAATGAATCAAGCAAAATCAACCCCATTAGTGGAAGAGATTCAGGATGAAGTTGAAAAAGTATTAATGAACCATTCTCTTCTATCAGTTGCGAAAGCCTATATCCTTTACCGAGAGAAACGACGAGAGATTAGAGAAGCTAAATGGAAGTTATTTGGGGTTCACGATGATCTGAAGCTCAGCTTTAATGCGATCCAAGTTCTAAAAGAACGATATCTGCTTAAAAATGAAGAAGGGGAAGTTCAGGAAACTCCAAAGACTATGATGAAGCGAGTAGCGAAAGCGGTAGCCGATGCTGATGGTTTTTACGGGCAAGATGTGAATGAAAGCTACGAAAAGTTTTATCAACTCCTCACTTCTTTAGAATTTTTACCAAACTCACCTACCTTGATGAATGCAGGAACTTCACTGGGACAGCTTTCAGCTTGTTTTGTTCTTCCTGTTGAAGATTCTATTGAAGGTATTTTTAATACTCTGAGAGATATGGCTCTCATTCATAAATCGGGAGGTGGGACTGGTTTTGATTTTTCTCGGCTTCGCCCCAAAGGAGATCGGGTTTCAACAACTGGTGGGAGGGCATCAGGACCGGTTTCTTTTATGCGGATCTTTGATACGGCTACTGATGTCGTAAAACAAGGTGGTCGTAGGCGTGGAGCTAATATGGGAATACTCCGCTTCAACCATCCGGATATCCGTGAATTTATTAAAGCCAAGACCCAAACAGGGTTTCTCGAAAACTTCAATCTATCGGTCGCCATTACTGATGAAGAAATGGAAAAGGTCCGACGGGGTGAGAAAATCAACTTAGTTGATCCACATTTAAGAAAAGCGGTATCAATGGTTAATGCTCGGGAGTTGTTTGATCAGATTATCGAAAGTGCTTGGAAATCAGGAGAACCAGGTTTAATTTTTATAGATGAAATCAATAGAAATAACCCAACTCCTTCTTTGGGATTGCTTGAAGCAACCAATCCATGTGGGGAAGTCCCATTACTTCCTTATGAATCTTGTAATCTTGGTTCCATCAATCTATCCAAAATGAGCATTAATGGAAAGATTGATTATCAAAAACTTCAAAGAGTTGTTTTTGATGCCGTTCATTTTTTAGATAATATCATTGATATAAATCGCTATCCTTTACCAAAGGTTGAAAAAATTGTAAAAGCCAATCGAAAAATCGGTTTGGGGGTAATGGGATTTGCTGATTTGCTTTGTCAATTGGGTATTTCTTATTATTCAGATCAAGCTCTTCAAATCGCTGAACATCTTATGACATTTATAGCTTCTCAAGCCAAAATTGCTTCGAAAAAATTGGCGGAAATAAGGGGAGTTTTTCCCAATTACCCAAAGAGCATCTATGCTGAAAAGAATTTGCCCCTTCGAAATGCAACATTAATTTCCGTTGCTCCAACCGGAACAATTAGTCTCATTGCTGGGTGTTCCAGTGGCATAGAACCATATTTTGCCCTTATTTATCGACGTTTTGTTTTAGAAAATACCGAGCTTATTGAAATTAATCCCTTATTAGAAGACCAACTCAAACTTTTAAAGATTGAGGAGAAAGTTCGAAAACAAATCTGGGAAAAAGGTTCTTTGAAAGATATCGATGGGGTTCCCGAATCACTTCATTCACTTTTTCTCACTGCTCTTGAAATCCCCGCGACCTTTCAAGTTCAAATCCAAGCGGTATTTCAAAAACAAGTCGATAATGCGGTTTCTAAAACCATCAACCTCCCAACTGAAGCTACCCCTGAAGAAATCGGTCAAGCTTATTTTTTGGCTCATCAACTTCACTGTAAAGGGATAACTGTTTATCGTTATCAAAGCCGAGAAAATCAAGTTTTATATTTAGGCTCTGGTGAAAAGGAATGCGAAAACTGTTAAGAATAAAATATGCAATTTTTGGAATAGCACCTAAGTTGTTTCATCTTTTCGGTTAAAAATGATAATTCCAAGCAGGAAGCTGCCAAAAAAGTAACATCCCACGATAAGATAAGAAAAAAACAAAGTATTCCATTTAATAGACTGGGCCATTAAGTTTTGCCAGGAAAGTAAATGATGAGTGATCAGAAAAGGAGAAATAGGCTTAAAAACTTCAAGATTTTGAATGACTGTTGAAGCAGCGGTAAAAATTAAAGTAAAAATTGGACTTGCTAAAGAGTGGCTCATAAAGGAAGAAAGACATAAAGCGATTGAAGCATAAGCGAGAATATAGAATGAAACAGATAGACCAGCTAAAATAAGCCTTAAAATTGCTTCTTGAATACTAAGAGTAAAAAAGCCAGAGCTAATATTATTGAAATCGACTGGTAGAACGACCGAGCCCCCACCGAAAAGAAAGAAGCCTAAAAAACTGGTAATCAATAAAGTGGAAAAAACAATGAAAAGCGAGTAAAGGATAATTAAACTTAATTTTCCTAAGTAAATGCGAGTACGGGGAATGGGTCGAGTTAGAATCATTCGAAGTGTCCCTTTAATCCGTTCACCAGCAATACTTTCACCAGCAATTAAAACTGCAACAACTGGTCCAACAACTGCTAAAGGATAGAGAGTTAAACCGGGAATATAGAGACCACTTAATCGAAAACCAAGATGTTTTAATGGAAGGAGAGAAGGATTATACCAGACGTTTATTCCAATCAGTATTCCCAGTCCCCATAAGACGATTAACCCCCCATAAGTTCGATAGTTTGCCCTGATTTTTTGAATCTCGGAACTAAGAATATTCATTGATTTTCTCCTTCGACAGTAGCTAAAAAGGCTTCTTCCAAACTGAGTTGGTGACGGAATATTTCATAAATGAATATGTTTCTATTAGTGAGTTCTTTAATAATTTCAGGAATATGATTTCCATCCAAAGAAGCTAAAATATATTTTTCCTGAATCCGGTAGGGGATATTTTTTTCTTTTAAAAAATGAAGCAATTCTTCAACCGGAGATGCCTGAATACTGAAAAAAGAATCAAATAAAAAGTCCTTTACATCAACGGTTTTTATTATTTTTCCTTTATGAATTATTGAGATGCGATTGCAAATTTTCTGTACTTCACTCAGAAGATGGGAAGAAAAGAATACCGTTATTCCATGTTCTTGATTGAGTTGGAGTATTAAATTTCGAATATTTTTTACTCCCTGGGGATCGAGCCCAGAAGTTGGTTCGTCTAAAACGATAATTTTTGGTCGAGGAAGCAATGCTTGAGCAATTGACAATCTTCTCTTTTGACCATTGGAATAGACTCCAACCGGTTTGTCGATAATGGTTTCTATCCCAACCAGAGCTGAAACCGATTCGATTTCTGATTTACTGGCTCGAAAATTGGATAGAGAGGCAAGTAAATGTAAGTTTTCCCGTCCACTTAAATTATCATAAAACGATGGGATATCGATCACACCACCCATTAAATGTTTTGCTTGGTTTAATTGAGTTGGACAGAGATAATTAAAAACCTGGAAAGTACCCTGAGATGGACGCACCAATCCAAACAAAATACGAATTGTCGTTGTTTTTCCAGAGCCGTTGTTTCCCAGAAAACCAAAGATATCACCTTGATGAACCTCAAGAATAATATCCTTGAGGACTATATTTTCACCATAGCTTTTGGTAATATGATTAAACTTAAGAGCTGGATATCCGAATGGAGTTCACTCCTTTCTAAACACAAAGTATTATATTCAAAAAAGGGGTTGAGAAGAAGAGTGTATTTGACATGGGAGAGATATAAAAATTTTATTATCGACATGGATGGAGTTATTTATCGGGGAAAACAACCTCTTCCAGGCAGCGCTGAATTTTTTCAGTTTTTGCGAGAGAGGAATGCAAAAATTGCTTTTTTTTCCAATAATTCAATGATGACTAAACTTCAATATATTGATAAACTCCGAAATATGAATATATTTGCCAAAGAAGATGAGATATTCAGTTCGAGTTCAATAACAGCTTATCATATTTCGAAAGAACATCCAAAATCGAAAGTTTTCTGTATAGGTGAAGATGGAATTCGGGAAGAATTACAGAAAAATGGAATTGATATTATAACGAACGCTAACGAAGAACAAGCCGATTTTGTAGTGGTAGGTTTGGATCGCCAGTTTAACTATTTAAAATTAACACAAGCTATGCGGTGTATTTTAAATGGTGCAAAATTATTTGGAACGAATCCAGATTTAACTTTTCCCTTGGAAGATAATAAATTAATACCCGGATGCGGAGCGCTCATTGCTTCTCTTGAAGTTTGTACTGGTACGAAAGCCAGAATTTTAGGGAAACCCTATCCTGAGTCAATTCAATATTTACTCGAAAAAACAGGTTTTGAGGTCACAGAGACAATTTTAATTGGCGATCGATTACAAACTGATATAGCTTTGGCAAAACAGTACCAGATTTTTTCAATTTTGGTTTTAACAGGAGTTCATCAGGGAGAAGATGTGAAGAAAACTGGTATCATTCCAGATATGATTGTTGAAAACCTTATAGAATTAAAAAAGATTATGTTGATGAAGGTTGAAACTTGAAGTGACCTTTGAAACTGGAATGGGGGGTAGATTAATATGACCAAGGTTAAAATTTATGATACGACCCTACGGGACGGTTCTCAAATGGAGGGAATCAATTTCTCCGTCCAGGATAAAATCCAAATTGCTCAAAAGCTCGATGAGTTTGGGATCCAATATATCGAGGGTGGTTGGCCAGGATCAAATCCAAAAGATATTGCTTTTTTTGAAAAAGCTCAAAAAATTTCTTTCCGCAATTCGAAAATATGTGCTTTTGGAAGTACAAGAAAAGCGGAAACTGACCCAAGTCAAGACAAAAATCTCCGGCTTCTTCTCGAAGCCAATTCACCAGTAATAACGATATTCGGAAAATCATGGACACTCCATGTTAAGCGAGCTTTACGGACTACCTTAGATGAAAATCTGAAGATGATTGATGATTCCATCAGTTTCTTAAAGTCAGCAGGAAAAATGGTTTTTTTTGACGCTGAGCATTTTTTTGATGGATTCAAACAGGATGAGAATTACGCACTCAAAACCATAGAGGTTGCCTATAATGCTGGAGCCGATGCCATTATTCTTTGTGATACCAATGGTGGAGCATTGCCCTATGAAATTGAGGCTATTTTCCCGCGGGTCGTGTCTCTCCTCCCGGACACTTTTGAAATTGGAATGCATGCTCATAATGACAGTGGAGTAGCTGTAGCCAACAGCTTGCTTGCAGTCAGATATGGAGCAAACCAAATTCAAGGAACTTTTAATGGCTATGGCGAACGTTGTGGCAATGCTAATCTTTGCAGCATCATTCCCAATTTAGTTCTTAAAATGGGGATTTCTTGTTTACCTGAGGAAAAATTAAAAAAGTTAGTCGATATTTCGCGTTTCATTGACGAAACTGCAAATATGCGACCTAATCGTTACCAACCCTTTGTCGGGAAGAGTGCTTTTACTCATAAAGGGGGCATTCATGCCAGTGCAATCATGAGGGAACCTTTAACCTATGAGCATATCATTCCCGATCTCGTTGGGAATCAAAGACGAATTTTAGTTTCAGAACAAGCTGGTAAGAGCAATATCCTGTATCGAGCTCATGAAGTCGGGATTGATTTACAACCTGATGATTCTCGTGTCACGGCTTTAATAGAAAAGATCAAAGAATCTGAGTCTTACGGATATCAATATGAAGGAGCAGATGCTTCATTTGAGATGATGCTCCGTGAGGCTTTAGGTGAAACCATGAACTTTTTTACATTACAAGGATTTCGGGTTATTGTTGAGAAGAGAGGCGATGAGGGAGTTATTACTGAGGCAACTATTAAGCTAAACGTTGAAAATCAACAGGTTCATACTGCTGCAGAAGGTGATGGTCCGGTTCATGCTTTGGATAATGCTCTAAGGAAAGCACTTGAAAACCTATATCCTCAAATAAAAAGAATTCGATTAAGCGATTACAAGGTTCGTGTCTTAAATGAAAAAGATGGGACCGCTGCTAAAATTCGGGTTTTAATCCAAACAACCGACGGGAGCCATACTTGGGGCACGGTTGGCGTTTCTACTGACATCATAGAAGCGAGCTGGGAAGCCTTGGAAGATAGCATAAAATATGGACTATGGGAAAAAACCAAAAAAGAAAAATAAAATCCAAAATTATTTATAAAGGCTTTACGAAAATCAATGATGTCCATTTTGATTGGAACCTCAAACCGAATGGTTTTTTTGATGGTTTTCCTGTTCCTCCTTTTGTGAGCTGGACGATTAATTTTGATCGGATTCAAAGTTTTTATCGTAATATTTTACAATCAAGCGAAAAAATTGTTTGGATTGGCAAAGATGATATTATCCAGTTCTTGGAATGTTTATATTCCGATTCAGAATCAATTCAAAACAATCAAAACTACTATTTTTGTTCATCGTCTCACCCCGAATATCTTTATGCATTAAGCCGTTCTATAAGTCAATTTAATACTGTTTTTGTAATTTTAGGGCGAACTTTAGATGAGCTTGATCTGATTAAATTGGTTATGATGTTAAACGAAGGAAAAAAGGTCTTCATTGGACCGGAAGTTGGAATAATGTCAGAGTTTTCTCGCCTCCTTTTTTTCCCTTTCTATCCAATTGAAATCACAAACTGTCGTTTCTGGCAGCATTCTGAATTATTGTATCTTCCACTTCATTCAATGGGCTTACCAATTCGAGATATTGTTGAAGGGTGTGAAGAGGGTTTTTCATCTTATAGGGATGAAGCGATGTCCACTGCGCAATTAGTTTATCAAATTCAAACGAAAGGAATCCAAAGGCTTTATTTTGTTGCTAACTCTTATCTGGTCTATGCTCTCCTAAAAGCTCTTGAGCCTTTATTAGAAGAAAGTTTAAATGGTGAGAATCAGTGTTTTAAAATCAAAATACTTACTTTTGAATCACTGAAGAGTCATTATTTGGAACATATTTTGTCCTGTAATGATCGGGACATGTTTTTTATTCTCAACCAAAGGACTCCAAGTCAGCGCCTGCAAGTGCCTATTCATTTACCTCAAAAAATTAAAGACGACTCTTATTTAGGGAAAGAACTGCAATTTTTAAATAAACAATCCTTTTCCGATTATGATTCGGCAACTATTGAAGCTCTGCAGTATCAAATTAAAAAAAATGAATCATCATTTATTCATTTACAATATCCCATAAATGATTTTAATACATTAGGTTTATTGATGGCGTATTTTTACTATTTTTCATGTTACAGCTCTTGGCTTCGAGGATATGATGTTTTAAATGATCCACCCTTTGCCGAATTCGATCGGCTTATTTGGAAATTTATAAAAAAGTATTAATATGCTCAAAATAATCATAAGTGTGTCCAGAATGAATTTTAAGTTGGGATTTGAATTTATCTCTGCTCCGTCATTGCGAGGAGCGTCTTATGCGACGTGGTAATCTCATTTTGTATAATCAGTGAGTCGTGAAAAGTGAACCGTGAACCGGATAAAAAAACAAAGCTTTGATAAAAAGATATTGTAAAATTTTTTATAACTTTCATTTTAACGAGGGAAAAAATGAAAAGCACCCTCCCCGCCGTAAAACGGTACCCCTCCATGGAGGGGAATTGTTGAATTCATTTCCCCTTTGAGGAGAGTGAGGGGGTGTGCATTTATCTTTTTACTTCATTACTTTTCACTTATTC
>JAAYUT010000110.1 GCA_012517485.1 Candidatus Atribacter fermentans | reverse complement strand
TTTTCCTTACTAAATTGATTGATATGCCATATTTTTCTTATTAAATCTGTTTTACAATTTCCTTTAATTATCCTGTTTTTATTTTTTAAACAAGGTAGGATTACTGCCCAGGTGTAAGGTTTAAAAGATAAAATGACAGCTAAAACTGATAATAACAGACCATTATGCCACCTTCCTGCATCAGATGTGGTTGAAAATCCTAATCTTTTTTTCAAAAAGAAACAAATTTACTTGGTATATTTAATAAAATATTTTAAAATAAACAATAATTTTTTAATCCATGCCGATTATCTTAGAGAATAAAAAAACTCTTTGATGAAAAAACAAGAATCATGAAGATCAGGTACCATTATCACAAAAATCATCCTTTTTATTTATTTCTTGCTTTTTTATTAATCGCTTTATCGATTGTCACGATAGGAAATGATCAAATAGTATACGCTAACGAGCCCATATCCTCTGCCTGTGAGATCGATTATCCTCCTTTTTGCTTTGTCGATGATGAAGGCTGGGCTACTGGTTTTTCTATTGATCTGATGCGATCTGCTTTGGCATCTATGGGAAGGGATGTAACCTTTCTCACTGGTACTTGGTCCGAGGTTCGGGGTTGGCTTGAGAGTGGTAAAATTCAGGCTTTACCCTTAGTTGGGCGCACACCAGAACGCGAATCCATTTTTGATTTTACTTTCCCCTATATGTCCCTCCACGGTGCTATTGTCATTCGGAAAGAAACAACCAATATCAGGAATTTAAATGACCTAAAGGGGAAGCGAGTTGCGGTGATGAAGGGTGATAATGCCGAGGAGTTTCTTCTTCGCGAAGACCGAGGGATTGAAATCCATACCACAATCACCTTTAAAGAGGCTCTTCAAGAGTTATCAGAGGGAAAATATGATGCTGTTGTAATCCAACGCTTGGTCGCCCTCCGACTTATTCAAGAAAACGGATTCACCAATTTACAGGTTGTCAACCAACCAATTGAGGGTTTTCGTCAAGATTTCTGTTTTGCAGTTCAAGAAGGTGATCGTGACACATTGGCTCTTCTTAATGAAGGGCTTGCACTCATTATAGCCGACGGAACCTATCAATACCTTCATTCTAAATGGTTTGCCGCTATGGAACTCCCAACTAATCGCCGCATTATTATCGGTGGAGATCACAATTTTCCACCCTATGAATACCTCGATGAAAATGGGAAACCTACTGGTTTTAATGTTGACCTCATCAAGGCTATTGCCAGAGAAATGAACCTCGACATCGAGATTCGCTTAGGTCCTTGGGCTGAAATTCGCGAGGATTTATTCAAAGGAAAAATTGATGCAATTCAAGGAATGCTCTATTCCCCCGAAAGAGATTTACTTTTTGATTTTACTCCTCCTCATTCCATCATTAGCTATGTGAGCGTGATCCGTAATGGAGAAGGAACTCCTCCATCATCTCTGTCTGAATTGATAGGAAAGCGAATTGTTGCACAAAGGGGAGATATCATGCATGACTTTATTAAAGAAAACGGTCTTGAAGAACAAGCCCAACTTGTAGAATCCCAGGAAGATGCACTCCAAGAGTTAGCCGATGGGAAGTACGATTGTGCTCTTGTTTCATTGAGAGCAGCTCTATACTGGATTGAAAGGCATGGTTGGAAAAATTTAACTGTCGGTAGAAAACCGCTTACAACCTCCGATTACTGTTTCGCGGTAAACCAAAGTCAGAAAGCACTTTTAAGTCAACTTAACGAAGGATTAAATGTCATTGCTAAAACCGGAGAATATCGCCAAATTTATGAAAAATGGATGGGTATTTATGACCTAAAAGATTTAAAGATAATTATTATCTTGCGCTATATAGCCATAGTCATTATTGCTCTCCTTACTCTCCTTTTTATATCTTTCTTCTGGTCGTGGTCACTTCGCAAGCAAATTTCCATTCGAACGAGTGAATTACATGAAAGTGAGCGACAAAAAGAACTTATTTTAAATTCTACAGACGAGTTAATTACTTACTATGATACCAACTTACGGATTATCTGGAGCAATCGCCTCGCAACTGAATCTTTCGGAAAAAATCCAAAGGAAGTTATCGGAAAACACTGTTATGAGTTGTGGCATCAGCGCCATGAACCGTGCGTCGAATGCCCAGTTCTAAAAGCACTCCATGATAAATCACCTAGAGAGGCCATCAATCAAACCTCTGATGGTCGGTACTGGCACATGCACGGTTATCCGATTTTTGATAAAAATGGCCAAGTCGTCGCACTCGCTGAATTTACCCGCGATATCACTGAAAAGAAAAAAATGGAAGAAGAGCACGAAAAGCTCCAAGCTCAACTCCTCCAGGCTCAAAAAATGGAATCAGTTGGAAGGTTAGCAGGTGGTGTAGCTCATGACTTTAACAATATGTTGCAGGTTATTCTCGGTCACGCTGAATTAGCGCTGAATCAAGTTGACTCAAGCCATCCAATTCACTCTGATCTAATCGAAATCTATAAAGCTGCCGAGCGGTCAGCGAATCTAACCCGCCAACTTCTCGCTTTTGCTCGAAAACAAATCATCACTCCAAAGATTTTAGATCTCAACAAAACTATTGAAGGAATACTCAAAATGCTACATCGGCTCATCGGTGAAGATATTGAACTCATTTGGTTGCCAAAAAAAGAGATATGGCCAATCAATATCGATCCTTCCCAAGTCGATCAAATCCTGACTAACTTGTGTATCAATGCTCGGGATGCTATTACTGGAAATGGAAAAATCACTATTGAAACTGATAATGTGGTTATCGATGAAGAATATTGTACTCACCATATCGGATTTCTTCCTGGTGAGTACGTCCTTCTTGCTGTTAGCGATGACGGTCATGGTATGGATCAGGAAACTCTTAACAATCTTTTTGAACCTTTTTTCACCACTAAGGCATTCGGGAAAGGAATCGGTTTAGGAATGTCAACTGTTTATGGAATTGTCAAACAAAACAGCGGTTTTATTAATGTCTATAGTGAACCTGGGAAAGGAACCACAATCAAGATATATCTTCCTCGTTTTCGATCCAAATCTGAGCCGATTCAGGACAAAACCCAAGAATCACCAGTTGTCCAAGGTAAAGAAACCATTCTTGTCGTCGAAGATAATACTGCAATTCTTAAAATGACATCTAAAATACTTGAAAATCAGGGTTATCGAGTTCTAACTGCTCGGGACCCCAAAGAAGCATTAACCATCACTCAACAAGCTTCAAATAATATTCATCTTGTTATCACCGATGTGGTCATGCCTGACATGAGTGGACCAACCCTAGTTGATAAGCTCCGCCTTCTTTTCCCCGACATCAAAGTGATATTTACGTCCGGTTATACCGTAAA
>JAAYUT010000109.1 GCA_012517485.1 Candidatus Atribacter fermentans | reverse complement strand
CCAACGGGTTGTCGTTTTCACACTCGTTGCCCTCAGTACATGGATATCTGTTCGAAGGTAATTCCAGAAAAGAGAGCTATTGCTCCTGAGCACTTTGTCTACTGTCATTTGTATAATGACTTGAGTAATTCGTAATTAAGAACATGAAGTGAGAGAACCATTTCTCCTCATTTTTTCCTTTCCCCCTCAGTATTTAAAGCTGTGAGGATCTCATCAACCCTATCCGTCATTGCGAGACCTCGTTTTTTGAGGTCGTGGCAATTTCTTAATAAAATATCTAATGAATGAAGCAATGGATAAATTTAAATAGAGATTGCCACGTCGCATAAGACGCTCCTCGCAATGACGGATTGAGAGTGGTTTGACATGCAAACCACATTAAAATACTATTTTAAAAACTTAAGAGCGAGAATTTATTGCTCCTGATGGTTTAAAGATGGGATTCTTACGTCGCATAAAAACGCTCCTTAGAATGTGAAAGAATGGCTAAATGAGATTCTCACGTCGCACAGGGCGCTCCTTGCAATGACGGAGCAGGAAAAGTTCAAATCCTCCTCACCCCCTTTTTTGAAAGGGGGAAATTCTTTTTCCCTTGCCCCTCCGGAGGAGGGGAATTTTACTCGTCATTGCGAGACCTCGTTTTTTGAGGTCGTGGCAATCTCTTGAGTCATTTTTAATTATTTGTAGAATTGAGAAATTTTGGAAATATGGAATTTGAAAGTATGAAATTTTTATAATGTCCAGTAAAAATACCGGCCTCCTTAAAAAGAAAGAATAGCTTAATGAGATTGCCACGTCGCCCCCTCGGCGTCTTTCGCCAATTTCCCCTCGCCTCATCTAGTTTTCATATTTATTTTTTCATTACTACTTATTTTTGTTATGTTATAATTTTTTCAAGTTGATTGAAAGGAGGGAAAATGAAATCTTAACGGGGATGAATTAGCCTCAATTTTGTTTTTAAAGCTTCAAAAAAAAGATATGAAAAAATAAGCGAAATTTTCAATTGGTTTTCAAATTATTTAAAGGAGGTTTTTATTATTATGAAAAAATGGATAGTGTGGGGAATAATCATTTTATTGGTGTTCGGTTTAATCGGAATGGTTTCTGCCCAGGAAAAAGAACCCCAATATGGCGGTACGCTGATTCATGGTAGCGCGGGTGACGCATCCCGATTAGATCCCGCCGACGTCACTGATGGTATTTCTATTTCAATGACCGATAACATTTTCGAAGGTTTAGTTCGTTATAAAGCAGGAACTACTGAAGTTGAACCAGCACTTGCCGAATCCTGGGAAATTTCTCCCGACGGATTAACTTTCACATTTCATCTTCGTAAGGGTGTCAAATTCCATGATGGTACCGACTTTAACGCCGATGCAGTAGTCTATTCTCTCAAAAGACAGTTTGATCCCAATCATCCCTTCTTTAATAATGGGGAATGGGCATACTGGCAATGGATGTTTACTGATGTCAAGGATGTCGTTAAAGTCGATGATTACACCGCGCAAATTATTCTCAACAATCCTAATGCCACTATCATGACCAGCCTTGCTATGTTCACTGCTTCCATGGTGAGTCCTGCAGCATGTGAAAAATATGGAGCCGATTTTTTTAAAAATCCAGTTGGGACTGGGCCTTTCAAATTCGTCGAATGGGTCAAAGATGACCATCTCACCTTAGAAGCCAATCTTGACTATTGGGGTGGACGTCCATATGTCGATAAATTAATCTTCCGATCCATACCTGATCCTTCGGTTCGCCTTATTGAGTTGGAAAAAGGCACCATCGATAGTATGGAATATCCGACTGCCGATGATTTGGAGCGGATAAAAAATAATCCCAACCTCTATATTCAGGAAGCTCCTGGATTAAACGTTGGTTACTTAGCCATGAACATGGGTGAAGATACTCCAGGATTTGAGAAACCCTTTGGAGATGTTCGAGTCAGACAAGCCATCGCCCATGCTATTAATAAGCCGGAAATTGTTGAATATCTTTACAAGGGAACAGCAGTTCCAGCT
>JAAYUT010000108.1 GCA_012517485.1 Candidatus Atribacter fermentans | reverse complement strand
CCAACGGGTTGTCGTTTTCACACTCGTTGCCCTCAGTACATGGATATCTGTTCGAAGGTAATTCCAGAAAAGAGAGCTATTGCTCCTGAGCACTTTGTCTACTGTCATTTGTATAATGACTTGAGTAATTCGTAATTAAGACCATGAAGTGAGAGAACCATTTCTCCTCATTTTTTCCTTTCCCCCTCAGTATTTAAAGCTGTGAGGATCTCATCAACCCTATCCGTCATTGCGAGACCTCGTTTTTTGAGGTCGTGGCAATCTCTTGAGTCATCTTTAATTATTTGTAGTATTGTAGAATCATAACATTGGAAAGGATGAGATTCTCACGTCGTCCGGTCAAAGCCACCGGACTCCTCAGAATGACAGACTGGGTGGCAGAGATTGCCACGTCGCACAGGACGCTCCTCGCAATGACGGAGCAGGAAAAATTCAAATCCTCCTCACCCCCTTTTTTGAAAGGGGGAAAGACCAAGGGGGCGAAGGGAAAGCTATAAAGTCCTTAAGAGTGGAATTATTTTACGTCATTGCGAGACCTCGTTTTTTGAGGTCGTGGCAATCTCATGAAGTTAATTTTTATTATTTATAGGATTGTGGAATTGTGGAATCGGAATGAGTGGTATTCTCAAGGAGAAGTGGTTATCACAATAGCAACTTCAGATAAGTTTAATCCACGTCATCTTTTGCCATTAAATAGCCGAGCGGTTAAATAATAATTGCGAGGAAAGGAGAAAACCAAATTTTTTAATTCTTAAAAGGGTCGATTTCCTTGATCATACGATAGGGTTTAGTGATAATACGAAAGGGAATATCTCTCATAAATTTTATAAGATCTTTTTCATATTCTTCAGTAATTCGGCGGGGTTTTGTTAATATTCGGCTCACTAAATCTTCACCATAATATGCCATAAACTTTTTTTGATCAAATCCGATTTCGATGCCACATTCCTGACAAACAATTGATGAAATCATTCCTTTTTGGTAATAAACAATATGTTCACAATCTTTTTGACAGCGGACACAATGTAAGATAGTTTTTATTTCTTCTGATTCCATCTTAATACCTCCTTTCATTCATTTTATTCTGAAAATACAGTAACATTTTTCAAGGGTAACTTATTGAGAAAAACGAACCAGGATTTCATCAACCCAATCCGTCATTGCGAGACCTCGTTTTTTGAGGTCGTGGCAATCTCTTGAGTCATCTTTTATTATTTGTAGAAATGAGAAATTTTGGAAATATGGAATTTGAAAGTATGAAATTTTTATAATATCCAGTAAAAATACCGGACTCCTTAAAAGGAAAGAATAGATAAATGAGATTGCCACGTCGCATAGGACGCTCCTCACAATGACGGATTAGGATAGGTGTTTGATACATCAAGCCTCTATGAAAATATAAAAATTGCCGTCATCCTAAGCTATACTTTTTCTCTTGTGGACTTTATCTTTTTCTCCCCCTCGCCCCCTCTCCCCCTCGGCGTCTTTTACACCCGATTCATGGAGCGACATGCCATGGAATGTCGAATTT
>JAAYUT010000107.1 GCA_012517485.1 Candidatus Atribacter fermentans | reverse complement strand
ATCGCATTATTGCCCTCGATACCAATTGTTTCATTTATTAATTCTAAGAAAAAAGATACCTTAAAGCGCTTGAATATTTGTTCTCCGGCATAGAAAATGGCAGTTTTCAAGCTTTAACTTCAATCCTGACGGTCACTGAAATTCTGGTTAAACCTCAATCTTTAGGTTTACAAAATGTTATTGACGAATATATTGCCCTTTTGGGTACATATCCGAATTTGAAAATAATACCCCTAACTTTAGATATAGCGCGGTACGTGCTGCAGAAATACGATCTACATATAAGTTAAGAACACCCGATGCCATCCACTTAGCTACTGCCTGGGAGAATCAGGCTACCCTTTTTCTTACCAATGATTTAGATTTTCCTCCTGAAATAGGAGCTATAAGGATCATTCATTTAAATCAATTCTCTTAGCAATGAAAATCTTTTAAGATTAGTTTTAGGTTATTTGAATTTTTTCATTTCAGTTATTTAACTTATCTCCAGACTTGACCGATCAAAACAATACCCAAAGGCTGTGGAAGCTCATAAAAGCTGTAAGGGGTAATCAATGAAAAAGTTTAAGGTTAAAGATCTGATTAAGAGCACTGAGAAGCAAATAATATGGAAAAAAAAGTCACAAGTATCTTATTTTTTCTATGTTTTTGTACCTCATAAATACTTTAAAAGATGAGATTCTCACGCCCTTCAATACTGAGGGGGAGAGGGGGCGATGGGGTGAGGGGGAGAAAAAGAAGAAGGAAAGCTGGCTCATAATGACGGATTAAAGGCACACCCCCTAACCCCTTTTCTAAAGGGGAAAATTGATTTCTGAAGAATATTTTCATTCTTAACTGGTACTACTAAGCAACACGCGGGTCTATCGGCTTATAGAATAAAAAACAATCAAATGATATTATATAAAAATGAAAAGTAGTGGAATGGAATGGCTTAAACAAGCAGAATATGATTTAGAGACGGCTGAATATTTATTTTCTGGAGGTCGCTACCTCTATTCTGTCTTTATGTGTCATTTGGCTATTGAAAAAGCTTTAAAAGGTCTTTACGAAAAGATAATTGGGGATTTCCCACCAAAAACTCATAATTTGCTTTATTTACTTAAAAAAATTGATAAAAAACCTGAAGAATCTATTAGCCAGTTTATTGTAACCCTGAACCAAGTCAGTATAACCACAAGATATCCAGAAACTCTGGAAAAAACTCAAGAATATTTTACTCAAGAAAAAACCTCAAGCATTCTTTCACAAAACCATGAGGTACTTATATGGATAAAAAAACAGTTATAAATGTTATTCAGCGTTTTAAAAAGGCTTTAGAAAAAAGAGGAATCAAAGAAATTAAAATCATTCTCTTTGGTTCCTGGTCGAAAGGTAACTACCATGAAGAAAGTGATATTGACTTAATCGTTCTTTCAAATTACTTCTCTGGAAAAAGTTTTTGGGAGAGAACCGAAATTTTATCCTCGGCAATATTGGAAGTATTCGAACCTATCGAAGCAATCGCCATGACTTTTGAGGAGTGGGAGAAAGGTGATTCACCAATTATTTCTTATGCAGGAAGTGGTGAAATAATACAATAATTGTGGGGGGCAGGTCTTGATTCTTGAATTTTAATCTAATTAATTCATTCAGGTATTCGATAAATCAATCTTTTATCAAAAGATCAATTAAAGCTTTGTAATTATGCTTAAAAATAGTAAGGAGTGGGAAAATAGTGATGAGTTTAAATTTAGCAATTTATAAATTAGATTTCGAATAAAAAAATAGAGAAATTTGAGGCATCAAATTGATGAAAATTTAATGTAGCTTGAATTATGGAGATTTTTGATAAAATAACATCTTTATCAGGCATAGATTCTTCCCTTAAGAATATTTTTCTCAATCTCTTGGCGATAATATTTGAGGTCATCATATTCATTCAGGGTACGTACAAAAAAATCATTATAAGTATAGGTATCTTTTTTAACAATCAAGCCATTCTTCAAGACCTGCATTCGGATGATCGGATCGGCAATATTTAAAACAACGATATCTACTTCCCTCTTCAGCTTTTCTGAGTAATCCTCTTTCATTTCAAAATATTCTATTGTATTTGGAATTTGCTTATAATAGACCCCCAAGTCGATATCACTTTCTTCATGAAATATTCCATTTACAATTGAGCCAAAGAGAAATACCAGAAGAATATTGTCATCCGTTGATACCAATTGTTTTATTTGATTTAGTATGTCCTGAATGATGGAGGAATCAACCTTTTTCATATTTTTAGTATAGACCAAATCATACAGATTTACCAATCAAATTCCTTAGCTTCTCGTGGTTGGTTCTTGAATCTCGAATTTAAATTTATATCTTTACCGGTTTTCAAAAATATTAAACTCATTCCATATCATTCAATAACACTTTAATGTCACCACTTAGGCGAGAGAAATGTTTCTTATCTAAGGTATAAATGGTTAGCGGGTTTTGTTTATTGGCATATTGGGTGAGATAGACATCAATAAAATCGACTTTTTTCTCTTTATAGTCATGCAACGTACAAACTATGACTTCTTTATCTGGAACTACCACACCCTTCGCTTCAACGAGCTGCAACATTACTTCTGTAATCTTTTTTTCCGAATATTCATAGTAACTTTCCAAAGTCCAAATGAGTTCAGCGATAATGATAGGATGGATATATATCTCCAAATCACCTTGTTCAGCTTGAAGAAAAAGAGGTTCAACTGCCTGGAAGAGTTGAGGATCATCTTTTAACAAAAAACGAAGAATTATATTGGTATCAAGCCAAGCTGATTTTTTCATCTTTTTATTCATTCTGAGCAATCTTAAGTGCTACTTTCCTTTTGGTTAGTTCTTCTTCTTTCTCTATCCCGGGAAAAACCTTTTTCTTGGGAAAAGCCCCAGCTAAATCGAGTAATTTTGTCTTTTTTATTAATCTTACTTTTATTTCCTTCTGATCAGTTAGCTCAAAAAGAAAAGTATCCCCAATTTCAGCTCCAATAGCTTTACGGATTTTAGCAGGAAGTTGGATTTGCCCTTTTCTGGTTAAGTTCGTTTCCTTTCTAATCATTGATATTACCAACTTTTCTGATTTATTTTATATCTTTGAAATTTTTATCATTCAATGAAACGATGACAAAATGATACGATTAAGGAAATAAAGAAACAAGTAAAAAATGACTCCATCCCGAGCTTTTGCTTTATGAAGGCGTAAAGGGGCGAATTAAAGAAAAAAAATAAAAAGATGAGATCCTCACGGCTTCAAAAAGCGAAGCCTCAGGATGACGTCTGCGGTGTAGTTGAGATCCTCAGAGTTTCAAAAAACCTCACAAATTCTTTTTATCATAGCTTTATTTTTTCCCAGCTCATGAATCACTGATTTTAAAGAAAGAGATTGCCACGTCGCTTCGCTTCTCGCAATGACGGAATAGGGATAAATTCAAATCCCCCTAACCCCCTTTTCTAAAGGGGAAAATTGATTTCTGAATAGTATTTTCATTCTTAACTGGTGTTGCGAATGCATCATGACCGTCTATCATGAATTATAAATTGTCATTTTTCTTGATTTCATCATAAATCTGTTTAAATTGAACAGCGAAATCAAGATTAAGTGCTTGGGAAAAATTCTGTAACCATTTTTCGATGTACTGAAAATCAAAATGAGGGTTTTTCAGGACAATGGTTTTTATATCTTCGATATCCCTTGGCCTACCTGATATAGTTTTGTGGATTAATACATCTTCCAATGATGCATAACATACATCAACAGAACCAATTCGAATCTTATTGACCCTCTCTAACGCTTGTAGTTCATACTCTGAAAAGGAAAAAATGAGATCAACCCGAAAACCAGAAGGTTCATGTATGGTTGGTAATACCATCGTTTCTCGAACAAATTTTTCCTCATCTTGAACCAGAAGCGTTAATCCAATTTGAATAGCAATATTCTTTATACGAGGGAGCTCACTCGTATCAAGACCAAGAGTAATATCTATATCTTTCGTTAGCCTTGGCTCCCCATAGAGTAAAACCGCCTGACCACCAATGATCATATATGGTACACACTCTTCTTCAAATGTCCTAGCAATTTTCTCAAGAAGCTTTAGAAGCGAAGTTGATGGCTCGGGCATAACGGATTTTATCCTCTCTATTAATCGCTTGATTTTCTTTAAACACACCAAGAAAGAGTGCCAGTTGATGCATTTCATCAACAATCCGAAGATTTTGATAAAAATCAATCGGGGAATGACGTATTAAATTTTTTTCAAATTCCTCGAACATTTTTATCTTTGTTGTTATTGGGGTCAGGTCTTGATTCTTGAATTTAACCATTTCTTGAACTCTTTCCTAAAAATCTTTTTATTGCTTTACTGACTGTTGAATAATGAACACCTAAATAATTGGCAATCTCTGCTTGAGTATAACCATGCTCAATGTATGCGCTATACATCTTCTTTTCCCTTTCATGGTGTAATTCCGCTTCGTTAAAAATCTCACTTAATTTTTTCCGAGCAACAAATCTTTCAACTTTAGGGAGTTCTCGGATGGTTTTCCTCTTATCGAGGTATTTTTCCATTTCTTCAACAAAATGGTCTTTTCCTAAGATAAACCTTCCTTTTAAGTCCTTCCAAGGAGCTTCTTTACCAAGTCCAGCGAATACAAAGTCTTCATAGCTTTTTTTGGCAATTGCTTGTTCTTTATGAAATTGAGAAAGGATCCAATCGATTGTTAAGAATTTGGGTTTTTCGACTTGTCCAACTGTTGCTTGATAGCTACTCCAATGCCAATCCCAGGGATATTGCACCATACCAGCCCGGACGGGATTTAAAACGATATACCTACACAACTCCAAAAGATAACTTTCTTTTTCAACTAAAATCGCTTTAAATCTTCCTTGGAATACATGGCCTACTGTCTCATAAATCTGGTTGAATTTTTGAGCATATATTCCATTTAATTCCCTGATTCCCAAGGATAGATTTCCTTTGGGAGTTTCTACTAATAGATGGTAATGGTTCGGCATGAGGCAATAAGCATAACAAATGAATTGATACCTGGTTATCGTCTCATCCAGGATTTTTAAAAAGACCTTTCGGTCCCAGTCATTGCTCAATATATTCTCTTTTTTATTCCCTCTGGCGGTGATATGATAGAGGGCTCCAGGGAATTCTATTCTAACTGGTCGTGCCATGGTTTTTTTTCATCTATCAAAATTCAAGAATCAAGACCTGACCCCATTTTTACCAGCGGTGGTGAACGTCTTGACGAATGTAGGTTTCGTAAATTTTTCGGATTTCTTCCATGACAAATTCGTCAAGGGGTGGGAAGCCGGAAGCTTTAGTATTATTTTCAGCCTGAAGTTGATTCTTGGCACCAGGGATGACAACACTGACTTCTGGGAACATAAGAATCCATTTGAGAGCAAACTGTGCCATGTTAAATCCTTCAGGAATTAGGTTTCTTAGTTTCTTTACTGCTTCTAAACCTTTTTCATAATCGACACCAGCAAAAGTCTCCCCACGATCAAAAGCCTGGCCGTAACGGTTATAGT
>JAAYUT010000106.1 GCA_012517485.1 Candidatus Atribacter fermentans | reverse complement strand
ATAAATGCAAGAATTGGCGAATACGGGGAGTCTAAGGTGATTTCTGTATTACGTATGGCTGGGGAAAGCGACTTCCTAAACGGTAAAAGTGAAAAAGGCTGGAAGGCAAATTTTGAATGGATAATGAGACCCGAAAACTTCATAAAAATCATGGAAGGCAATTATGAAAACAAGACTAAACAAACAATGTATTATCCTGAACCAAAATGAAAGACAAGACATATCAAACATACGTAAACTATAAAGTGTCCGAAGTACCACTGGAAACGATGCAGTACCTTATTAACCTGTTTGTCAACTATGCTGCTATCAACTTGGGTGCTTCTCCAGACAAAGCTAATGTGGACAGAATCATTGAGCAGGTGCAGGGGCATGAGTTTAATTTCCTTCCTGTATCGGTGGTAGCTTCTGCTTTTATGCGTGGAAGTCTGGGCAAGCTGAAAAATGACAAGACAACACTAAGTCCGAGAAATATTTTTGAGTGGCTTACTGAGGTATCTATTGAATATAAGCAGGGCGTTGAGCATGATAAGAGGGATAGGGAGCTTTCTAATACTGAAAAGACTTTTGACTTGTATAAATACCCGGTGGGTGCTGCTATCAACTGGAAGATTGACTGCTATAACTCCGGGCTTATTGATAATGAAACTTGGGATTTTATTAATATCAAGACTGTGGCCGAGATGTTTGCCAGAGGACAGCACCCTATAATTAAAGACTTTGGAATTAAAAACAAAAACCTATGAAGCGTTTTATTTCATTCAGTGGAGGAGTAGAAAGCACGACAATGTGTATTTTATTTGGGAATAAAGCTGATGCAATATTTGCTGATACAGGCTTTGAGCATAAAGAGATTTATGACAGAATTGAATTAGTTGAAAATTGGGTAAAGGATTTTCATAGGCAAGATTTTAAGATACATAAAGTTAAGAATGAAAAATACGGGACATTACCGGAATACATTAAGACAAGTCATTTCTACCCAAACTTTCAAAGCCGTTTCTGTACCAGAATGTTTAAGATTGAACCTATTGATAATTTTTTAAAGCAGTTTAAAGACGAAGGTGCAGAGATAATGATTGGCTTAAATGCTGATGAGGTTGGACAAAGAACAGGAGCGCATGGACTTTTACCTTTTGTTAAATATTCATATCCGTTAGCAGACAATGGACTTACAAGGGCAGCGTGTATTTCAATCCTAAAGAGGGTTAATCTGTATCCAGAGTTTCCTCCATACATGAAAAGGGGCGGATGTATAGGTTGCTATTATAAGTCTGATAAAGAATATCTGGCAATGGCATCACTAAATCCGTGTGAATTTAAAATAGTGCAGGATATTGAAGAGGAGTTGAATGAGTATTTTAATATAAGAAAGAAATTCTTTTCTATTCGTCCGACTAAGAGAATGAGGGATATAAAAGAAGAAGCATTAACAAGTTTATTTAATCCTGAAGAAGTTTATGCAACAATAAATGATGTAACACAATGCGGAGTATTTTGTAATAGATAACTATGAAACAGAAAGTATATTTAGCAGGAGGGTTTTCCGAATGGAGAGATAAAGTTCAGGAACTTACAAATGTAGAGTTTTACAATTCTGAAAGAAGGCCGAATCATCCCCATTGGTCAGAATACGGAGCATGGGATATTCATTTTGTAAAGCAATGTGATATATGCTTTGCTTTTCTTGATAAAAATAATCCTTCTGGGTATGGGATGTGTGCAGAGGTTGGGTATGCTAAAGCACTTAATAAGACAGTGATTCTTATCATTGAATCTGAACATCCAGCAAGTAGATATTTTGATTTCCTGAGAGCTTTCGCTGATGTTGTTTATGAAACATTAGATGAGGGCATAGAATATTTAAAGATTTATTAAAAACCAATAACAATGACACTACAACAAATTGAAGCTATCATCTGCAAGGAAGT
>JAAYUT010000105.1 GCA_012517485.1 Candidatus Atribacter fermentans | reverse complement strand
TAGCCAAGTACTGGAAACAATACCAATGGTCAGATATCTTCGCGATGATGAGAAATAACAAAGCTGATCCAGAAATTTGCAATGACAGCTTCCGAGGACGTCTCATGGTCATCACCGGGGGAACATCGGGAATTGGATACTCTACCTGCCGAAAATATGCAAGCCAGGGAGCGAAGATTCTATCCATAAACAGGAACAAGGAAAAATCAGAGAAGTTATGTGAAGAACTCAAACGTGATTTTGGGATTGAATGTTCCTATAAAATAGCTGATCTAAGTCTTTTAGAAGATCTCAAAAGAGTTGGAAAAGAGCTTGCAGAAATGGAGGAAACGATAGACGTCTTCATCCACAATGCCGGAATTTACCTCACCCGAAAAAAGTATTCACTCGAAGGCATAGAGATGACCTTCATTGTTAATTATTTGGCCTCTTTCATCATAAACTATCTCATCAAAGACAAGCTCAAGGCTCAAAAAAAAGCGCGGGTGCTTATGGTCAATTCCGAGGGGCATCGTTTTGCTGTCTGGGGAATAAGACTCGATGACCTTAACTGGCAGAAACGGTTGTATTCAGGTCTTCAAGCCTATGGATCTGCAAAAACCGCCCAACTTCTAAGCATGCTCCTTTTTGATAAGTATTTTGGAGGAAGTGGTGTCACGATAAACTCTATGCATCCTGGTGCTGTAAAGACGGGTACGGGCAAAGAGAATGGACGTCTCTACAATTTTTACAAGGCAACCATCATAGATAAATTGTCCCGTTCTCCTGAAATATCGGCAGAAGCACTCTATTATCTTGGTGTATCAAAAGATGTTGAGGGGCTTAGCGGAAGGTTTTTTAATTTAACAAAAGAAGAGAAGCCAGCGCCACCAGCAATGGATATGGACGTTGCAGAGCAGCTCTGGTTAGAAAGCTTGCGATTAGGAGGTCTTAATTAATGGAAACCTATGATGCCATTGTCGTTGGTGGGGGGATATCTGGATTAACCAGTGCAGCCTATCTCTCAAGAGCTGGCATAAAGACCTTGTTGCTGGAGAAAAATAGCAAATGTGGGGGTCTGGTGAACTCGTTTTATAGAGATGGATTCCTCTTTGATGGCGGAGTGAGAGCGCTTGAAAGCGCGGGTGTCATCCTACCTATGCTCAAGGATCTTGGGATTCAACTCGAAATCAGAAAGAGCTTGGTTTCAGTTGGAATCGAAAATGACATCATACCCATCACCTCGAAGGAGAGCCTGAAGGACTATGAGGATTTTCTTAAAAAGTTCTATCCTGGTTCTGGTGAGGAGATAGAAAGAATCATTGCAATTATCAAGAAAGCAATGAAAGACATGGAGGTATTGTACGGCATTGATAATCCACTCTTCACCGATTTCAGCAGGAACAAGTCTGATCTGATAAAGGTTTACCTGCCATGGTTCTTCAAGTTCCTTTTCACCCTTCGAAACATAAGCAGGATGAAGATTCCTGTCGAGGATCTCCTTGATCGCGTTGCTGAAAATCGTTCCTTGAAAAATATCATAGATCAACACTTTTTCAAAAATACACCCTCATTCTTTGCAATGAGCTATTTCTATCTTTATCTTGATTACTTCTATCCAAAAGGGGGAATAGGGAAACTGGCTGAATCAGTAGAAGGAAAGATCCTGGAATTTGGCGGTAACATTGAAAAGAAAAGAGAAGGAATTGAAGTTCATCCAGTAAAAAAGACTCTCATAGATAACAAGGGAAATTCATATAAATATAACCATCTTATTTGGACTGCAGATTTGAAAAAGCTCTATAGCATTTTGAAGACCGAAGGGTCACCAGCAAAGATTTTACAAGGGATAGAGGAGCAGCAAGAAAGAATATTGAAAAGCCGGGGGGCAGATTCCGTTTTCAGCGTCTTCATAGCAGTCGATGAACCACCTGAAACCTTCAAAGCAATCTCACACGGTCACCTCTTCTATGCTCCCTCAAGAAAAGGGCTTGGCGAAACAAACCGATCCGAATTAAAGGACCTCCTCAAGAATTGGTCAAAGTATTCAAAAGAGGATATATCTCTTTGGCTTAAAAGATTTTGTGAACTGAATACCTATGAAATATCCATTCCTGTCCTTAAAGATAGTGATGCAGCTCCTAAAGGGAAAACAGGTCTGATCGTGAGTGTACTTCTTGATTATGATCTTGCTCTTAAGGCAAAAGAAGCTGGAACTCATGAGGAATTCAAAAAAGAGCTGGAAAAGAAGATGATAGAAGTTCTTTCAAACTCCATCTATCCGATGCTGAAAGATAAAGTACTCTTCTCATTCTCTGCTAGTCCAGTTTCTATCGAGAAGGTTACTGGAAATTCAGAGGGTTCTATCATTGGCTGGTCTTTTGAAAAGCCGATACCCGTTATTTCAAGCATGATGAAAGTGAACAGCTCAGTGAAGACACCTATCCCGAATATTTTTCAAGCTGGGAAATGGGTTTTCAGCCCATCTGGAGTCCCAATGTGCATTCTGACTGGTAGGATTGCAGCCGATAAGGTGATCAAAAAAATTCAAGGGATCAGGTCTTGATTCTTGAATTTTAAAAATTTGAGATACCAGAAGCATTGCGAGATGATTTTATCTTAAAAATTGCAGTGACATTTATATGATAGATCCTCAAGTTCTTCAAATCTTTATGATTTTTTAATTCTCATTGCCGATATAGTAATATATGGAGTTTTGCTATTTCAATCTCTGACAAAGTATGATACATATTAATCAGAGTAAAAACCTTGCATTATTTTTTAGCAATAAAATTCAAATAAACTCACCTTAAGGGGGGATTTTGAATACCATAGTAAGTGGGGAAGGTTGTCGATCTTCAAAGGGAAAAAGTTAATGAAGAAAACCAATTTTTTGGGAGATTGTTGCAATTTCTGCAGTGTACCAATTTCTCAAACAAAAACAATTCAGGAATTAAGACCTCGCCCCATAAGTTCCGTTGTAAAAACAAACGATCAAAGAAATGGAGGGGAGTCGATTGAACAATTTGAAGGTAAAAATTTTATTGATAATTTGCCTCTTTTTTCTCGGTTTGAGTCCTATCATAGGAGCGACTGAAAGTCTCTATGACATTGCATACCAGACTTATATCTATGCCTATCCAATGCTTTTAACCAAAGTGACTCAACTCACCCAGAATATTCCTGATAATCAGTTTTTCCATTATCGAGGTGTTCCATCCCCCAGTAACCGTGATGTCGTCCGACCGAATCGGGATACCATGTATTCATTAGCTTGGCTTAACCTCAATGAAGGTCCCATTCTCTTAACTGTTCCTCAGACCCAGGGTCACTACTATCTCGTTCAATTGATGGATATGTGGACCGATACCTTTGCCAGCCCCGGCTCTCGAACCACCGGCTCAGAAGGTGGACAATTCCTCATCGTTGGTCCCAATTGGGATGGTCAGCTACCTGACAACACCGATCCGAAAATCATAGAATTCATCAATGATTTCAGGTTAATCAAATCACCAACCAATCAAGTCTGGATTGTCTGTCGAGATGAAATAGGGAATGAAGAAGATTATTCTATCCTTCATGCCATACAAGATGGTTATTGCTTAGAACAAATTGGAAATTCCACGGATCAGCCCCCTCAAGCTAAAATCACCCCTCGGAAAGATCCTCGTTTTCTTGCCATCACTCAAATGATAGAACAAAGTAAAATGATTCCACCCCAAGTCGTAGCTCAGATGGATGCTGGAACCTTTTTTGAAACCTTTGCAGAACTGATGATTGATAACCCGCCCCATATTCAGGACTGGCCGATCGTTGCCTTAATGAGTCAGATCGGCATCCAACCGGGTAAACAGTTTGACTTTCACAGTCTAGAGCAGAATGTACAGGACACCCTCCGCCAAGCGGCTCAGGATGCTCAAAAAAATATCCAAGTCCAAATCCCATTGCCGGTTGTTGATAACTGGCGATTTATGACCCAACATTCCGGATCTTATGGAACATCTTACTTGTTCCGGGCTGCCATTGCCTATATTGGGCTTGGAGCCAATCTTCCTGAAGATGCTGTATACCCAGTGACTGAAATAGATTGTAATGCAGAGATCCTGGATGGCAGCAAAAATTATGTCGTCCATTTTGAAACAGGGCAAATCCCACCGACCTATTCATTTTGGTCGCTCACGGTGTATGACTCATCGGGGTATTTGGTTGAGAATCCCATTAAACGATACAATTTAAACAGCAAGCAAAATGAGTTAAAGCTCAATCCTGATGGCTCGTTGGATATCTATTTACAGAGCACTTCCCCTGGACCAGAATGGGAATCGAATTGGCTTCCGGTTCCGGTCAGTGGTAGATTCGATCTCACTTTACGAATCTACTGGCCGAAAAGGGAAGTTTTAGATGGAACCTGGAAATTGCCCAAGGTCTGCCCTCGTTAGTAAGCATAGACCTTCATGCCACTTTCGTGGCACCAGTTGATGATGAAAAGATATTCTCCCTTACCCTGACCCTCTCCCAAAAAGAGGCGAGGGGGAATGGAATACGACCTCTCCCACGGAAGAGTATGGGAAAATTTCCCCTTTAGAAAAGGGGTAAGGGAGATTTGATTTTTGACCTGCTCCGTTATTGCAAGGAGCATCTTATGCGACGTGGCAACCTCATCCACCCAGTCTGTCATTTTAAGGAGTCCGAGGGTTTTTGGCTGTATAATGTGAGAGCCTCCTCATTTATTTTTTCCTAATAACCCAATTCCCTAAAAATTCAAGAATCACAACCTGACCCTCCCTGGATTTCAACAGGATGTTCAATATTCTTGTCGATAAAAGTTTGATTTCTTCCATT
>JAAYUT010000628.1 GCA_012517485.1 Candidatus Atribacter fermentans | reverse complement strand
TTCGAGCTCGTTATTTTTTTTATGAAGCTCACGAACCAAGTCGGTCAACTCGTTGTTGAGGCTAGATATGGTCGAAATCAAATTCTCACAGGTGAGAAGAGGTTTTTCCCCAATTATTAGGAAGGAATCGGTTAATCCGATGATCGCTCCCTTAACTTGAAAAGAAAACGTATTTTTTCCCTGAAGAAGGAGTTGAAAAGGGAGGATTTCGTTTGATAAGGGAAGGGGTAGCGATTTTGTCGAATCAGAAGCCATAAAATCCAAAATTTTTCTACCGATAGGTATTGTGGAAAGATTTAAAAGCGTGATAAAACCTTGATTACAGCTTATGATTTCCAGATTTGAATTAATAACCACGATAACAATAGAACTCATGTGTTCAAAATATTGAATTAAACTTGCTTGCTGAAGAGAGAAGTACTTTTCAAACATTGGAGAATTCCACCTCATGCCACCAAGAATTGGCTAATCGTATTGCTTCTAAACCATGTGGAGCCCACCCATCTGCGCCGGTTTTTTGCCAGAGGTTTCTCTTATGAAAAAAGGCTAAACCTCCCACCATAATTTTTGTAGAAGCAAGATCTGGATCATTTTTCAATAAAGAGATAATTTGGCTGGCACTATCTATATGATAGGGCATAGTAACCGATAAACCAAGCAAAAACGGCCTCTTTTTTTTCATGTATTCCAATAATTCTTGCGGAGGAACATTTGCTCCAATAAAATCCACATTCCAACCTTCCATTTCGAGCAAATCAGCAACGATACGACCACCAACTTCATGGAATTCATTAGGAGCTGAGCTAATGATTGCATTTCCATATTTTGTATCTATCAAAGGGAACCGGGTGTATAATAAAGCCATGATCCGACCAATAATAGCTGTAGAAAGATGTTCAACAGCCACCGATATTTCCCTAATTTGCCAAAGGAAACCAACCCGATATAAGGCTGGTTGAATGACCTGAAGATAAAAAGGGGCTAAGTCAGTTGGAGTTTTTACTATTTTTTCGGAATAAAGGAGACAGTTTTTATAATCGCCCTGTAGGAGATAATGAAGAAACTGCTCGTGTTCTTTTTGAAGGTCTCCATAAAAAGAAAGTCCAATGTCTCGATTTGTTTCCACCAATTCAACGATAGCTGGATGCCATTTGATAAGAAAATGATAAATGTTACTCACTGATTGAGCCATATTTGATTCCAGATGATCTTCGATGGCTTTTATCCAATGTTGAAAAGCTATAGGAAAATAATCATAATCAAAACCATGAATGTGATAGGTTCGATAAACCCAGGGAATCATATTTATAAGTATGTCGATTTCTTGGAGCTTAAGAACTTGAATGATAAGGTTAAAATGATTTCGATGGTTGTCATACATCATTTGAAGAGGGTTGTACCCAATCAACCGATGAATATCGGGTCGTCTACTCATTTGAGTGTTGACTGTTTCAACAATCAGGTCTTTTTTTTCAAGCAATTTAGAACAAGTGTGAGTTGAAATTGATTTGATTTGTTTTGCGTCATTTTCCATCTGAGAGAAAATCTTGTGTTCCATGGAGATGCCCCTTTTTCGGATTAAAAATTGCATTTATTATATCTTTTTTAACGAGAAATTATAAAACGAACCGAATGGAGGGGTACAATAATTCGTTTACAAATTGAGTGAAACACATTCTTCTCTTTTGTAATGTAAAAAATAATAAAGTGCCAGGCACCTTACAGTCATTGCACTTTTTTATTATAAATCATTTTTTAAGATGAATACTTTAATAGAAATAACTTAACGGTGCTTGGCACTTCATTATTATGAGAATAGAGAGCTCATCAGCCATTAACTTTTTTGTGAAGAGGATGAAAAATTCAAGAATTAAGACCTAACCTTACAGAATTAGATGAGAATAGCTTAAAGGAAGTTTTGAAAGGAATTAGCGGAAAGAACCGGCAAAGTCGGATTAAATAAATACCCCTGAAAAGAGTTGCTCTCTTAAGCAGGGGTATTTAAAAATTTTTAATAATTTAAATTATTTTTTCTCGAGGCTTTCTTTGGTGATCAATTCAACTGGAACATAAGTGGTTTCTTCGAGTTTTTCGCCATTAAGAAATTTGAGCGCGGCATCAACGCCCATTTTTCCGATTTCGTATGGTTTTTGGGCAACTGTTCCGGCTAAACCACCTTCTTCAACTGATTTAACTGCATCGGCGATGGCATCAAAGCCGACTACTATAATTTTGTCTTGAAGGCCAGCACTACGAACCGCTTCAAGAGCTCCTAATGCCATTTCATCGTTGCATGCGAAAACTGCGTTTATATCAGGATAAGCCTGGATAAAGTTTTCCATAACAGTCAAACCTAAGGCACGTTGAGAATCAGCTGGTTGTTTAGCTACAACTTCTATACCATATTTTTCCATTGTCTTAACAAAACCTTCTTCACGAAGAGCAGGAATGACATATCCAAGCTGACACTCAATAACAACCACCTTGCCTTTTCCACCTAATTTTTCGGCAATAAACTCACCAGCTAGTTCTCCGCCTTTAAAATTGTCGGAAACAATGAAAGTTTCAATTTTACCAGAATTAACTCCGACATCGAGAACGAAAACGGGAATACCTGCCTTGTTGGCTACTTCAACCGCCGATCCGCCAGTATCAGGATCCCAGGGAGAAAGAAGGATGGCATCAACTTTTTTCTGGACCAAGTCTTCAACATGAGCAAGCTGTTTTTCAGGATCGGTCCGGGCGTCAAGAACGACAATGTCAACGTTTCCAAGTTCGGCAGCGCGATCTTTAATTCCCTGAGCGACTGTCTGCCAGTACTGATTTCCGAGATCTTGTACCGAGTAACCAAAAACGTATTTCTTATCCTGGGCATTAACACTTCCCACAAACAGAGCTACTAATAATAAGCTAATAATTAACAACAGGTACTTATTTTTCATGAATAAACCCTCCATTTTTAAAATATGAAAAAATTTTTAATATTCCACTTAAAATAACAACTAGACTTTTTCAGACTCTTAGGCATCACTCCTTTCAGTTAAAAGAAATTAAAAATTATAAGCTGAAAAATTAAACTCATCTTTGCCTGATGCAAGAGTGAGTTATTTAAAACAAAATACAGATTTACTATTTTCTCTTAGCTATTGTTTTCCACGTCTATCGGCAAGAACGGCGACGATGATAACCGCTCCAATGGCTACTTGTTGCCAGAAGGGGTCGACATTGACCAGATTCAAACCATTCCGGATAACTCCCATTATTAAGGCGCCGATAAAAGTTCCAATAATCGTCCCTTCTCCACCAGAAAGACTGGTACCCCCTATGACCACAGCGGCGATTGAATCAAGTTCATATCCTTGTCCTGCCAGGGGATGTCCAGAGTTAATTCGAGCGGTAAAAACTACAGCAGCGATACCAACAAATAAACCACAAATAACATAGACCAGCGTTTTATAATAATCGGTCTTAATGCCTGAAAGCCGAGTGGCGGTTTCATTACTTCCCAATGAATAGATACAACGCCCAGCAATAGTTTGAGTTAAAACATAAAATACAACAGCAAATAGCCCAACCGCAATAATAATCGGAACCGGAATTGGTCCTATATATCCAGAACCAAAGAAACGGAACATACTTCCAAACCCACTAATCGGTTTTCCCTGAGTATAAACAAATGCCAGTCCCCGAGCAATAGCCATCATACCGAGGGTAGCACAAAAAGGAGGGAGCTTTCCCTTACTAATTAAAATTCCATTAGAATATCCTAAAAATGCACCAAGTCCAATACCGGTCAAAACTCCAAGGAGAGTGTTATCAGTTCCTTTGAGGACCGCAGCTAAAAGAACACCGCATAGACCAAGCACAGAACCAACTGATAAATCAATGCCGCCGGTTAAGATAACAAAAGTTTCTCCAGCGGCAATAATGGATATGACTGATACTTGTCGCAAAATATTTAAAATATTATCAACAGTTAAAAAAGCAGGGGAAAGAAAGGACAAAATCACTCCCAAACCAAACAAACCAATCGCAGGACCCAAACGACGAGTTATATTTTCAAGACGCGCTTGATACATGACTCCTCCTTCCAATCGCTTCTATAATAATTTTTTGTGGATCAGCGTTTTCTCGCGAAAATTCGGCAGTTATCTGACCCTGGTTCATAACTAAAATCCGATCACTCATTCCTAATACTTCTGGTAATTCAGAAGAAATCATGATGATTCCCAAACCATCTGCGGCAAGACGGCTCATGAGAGCATGAATTTCAGCTTTGGCACCAACATCGATTCCTCGAGTTGGTTCATCTAAAATTAAAATTTTGGGACGTCTTTCTAACCATTTTCCTAAAACAACTTTTTGTTGGTTACCACCACTCAGAAACATAACTTTCTGATCTAAAGAAGGGGTTTTAATTTCCATGGAACGAACTTGAGTTTCAGCCGCTCTTTCTTCTTGTTTTTTTCTCAGTTTTCCAATATGGGCATATTTTTTTAAATTAGCTAAAGTAATATTATTTTTAACACTTTGTGAGAGCAGCAAACCCTGACGGGAACGATCCTCGGGAACCAAGCCAATGCCTCTACTAACGGCATTGTGGGGTATTTTAATAGGAGCTGGTTTTCCTTCAATAATAATTTCACCTTTGTCCCGTTGGTCTTCACCAAATATAGCCCGAACCAATTCAGTGCGACCGGCACCGACCAAACCATAAATTCCGAGAATTTCTCCCCTGTGAAGGGTGAAATTGACATTTTTAAGGATTCCATTTCGACTCAAATTTTTTATTTCCAACACAACTTCCCCGATTTGGGTGTCCAATTTTGGGTACATTTCTTTTATCTCTCGACCCACCATCATTCGTGCTATTTCTTCTTGGCTGACATCATGAGCATTAACAGTTTCCACCTTAATACCATCCCGCAAAACTGTAATGCGATCAGAAATTATTTTAATTTCTTCCAACCGATGGCTGATGAAAACAATCCCCACACCCTGTTCCTTTAATTTATTAATTCGTGAAAAAAGGATCTCAATTTCATCCTGAGTTAAAGCAGAGGTTGGTTCATCCATAACCAAAATTCGTGAATTCATAGAAAGCGCTTTGGCGATCTCGACCATTTGCATATTAGCAACAGAAAGTTCCTTCACCAGGGTATGTGGTTTAATATCAATTCCTAATTCATAGAGTATTTCCTCAGAATTTTTCCATAAGGTTTTCCAATCGATTGCACCCCATTGATAATGTTTGGGGAAACGACCGTAAAATATATTTTCTCCGACTGTTAAGTGGGGAATCAAGTTAAATTCTTGAAAAATAATGCTGATTCCCAGGTGTTGTGATTGAAGCAACCCATTAATTTCTGCTTCTTTATCCTCAATAAAAATTTTTCCGGAAGTTTTTTGATAAACTCCGGCGAGTATTTTCATTAAGGTTGATTTACCAGCTCCGTTTTCACCGACAAGGGCATGAACTTCCCCTGCCCTTAAATCAAAACTTACATCTTTAAGAGCATCAACACCAGGAAAACTTTTATAAATGTGCTCCATTCTAAGAAGAACTTTATTTTCCATAGGAAGAAATCCTTTTTTATTATATAATTGATACGTATCAATTATATCAGGTCATCATTTTTTTTCAACAATAAATATCTGAAGGGATAGTTTATTAATTCTTAAATCGTAAGAAAATTTATTATTTTTTTTTGAAAAAGATGATTTTGGTTTTCCTCAATTATCCCAAGAGTTTCCTATTACATCCATTCTGGTTAAAATAGAGCTAGATCTGTGAGAATGAAGATCCAAAAATTCTTTTTTTATTAATGAGGGATATTGTCACAGAGGTTAAGTTTGTAAAATCTATCTTATTTACATATCATTCTTAGGGACATTAAAATTCCAGAATGGCATTTCAGTGTAGAGCATATCCAGTCCTCTGGATAACCAATACCAACTTCCGCATCCCGTTCCAAAAAAATTAGTAAATTTTATCCGAAAGAACATTGTAATCCTCTTGCAATTACATGATTTTCATCCAAAGAAATTTTCTAAATTGAAGAAGCAAAAAATAAGTTTTCCTAATTGAACCTCCAAGCTTTTTTATGTCTTCATTAAAATAAATTGTTATAGACTTGTTTAATATTTTATTGTAGTTGTGCATATTAACAGTTTTCTTACGCTCCTTCTTTATTTCTACCGAACTAAATTATATTATCAATACTTTATTAATAACTTAGTTACCAGGTATGATAATTTACAAGAATCTCATCTAGTACTGAAAGCGTCATCCTGAGCACTCGCTTTTCGATGGCATTTGGATCTCATCTTTTCATCAATTTCCAGAACCCTAATTCCTCAATACTATGGTTTAAAATTCAAGAATCAAGACCTGACCCCAGAAATTCCACAAAAGATTTATGGTACAACCCGGGTAACTGGATTGACCAACCGAATCCATTTCAAGGAGAAATGCTCTCCTCTTCAGGTTTTTTATGAAAACTTAATTGATGATACAAAGGAAAAAACATTCCTGTAAATTGACGATACTCTTCATACTCATCTTTAAAGTACTCGATTAAAAGAGCTTCTTCTTTGCTAATACGCATGGTTATCAGCGTCAGAATAATTGAGGCGCCTGAGATGCCAATCACCCAGTTTTCCGAGATGAGAAAAGCAGCAACGAACAAACTCAGGAAAGAAGAATACATGGGATGCCGCACCATCCGGTAGGGACCAGTGCGGACAAGCCGATGACCTTTTTTAATGATGAGGCGACTGGAAAAAGACTTACCTAACTCCCGGTGGGACAGAAAGAGAATATATAGGGAAACACCTCCCAGAATCAGCCCAGTAAAGCGCAGGGAGAAAGGAACCATTATATAGCTCCAGCTTATATACCTGGAAAAAAAGACATAGTCTAACACCCCAACGGTAAGAGGTACGCTCAAGAGAAAACGGACGAAGATCAGCAAGAACTTTTCGCGCAGATTAAATAGGACATTCCGGGTGTCTTCCATAGTGATTTGGAAATACAGTCGGATAATGACCAGAACGGTAAAAATAGCGATGAAGAAAATTCTGAAAAACTGCTGGGTTTCTAACACAATTACCTCCTTCTTTTTCCAGTACGCTAACCATGGATGTATTCTCCTGTTATTCAGCATCACAGGTTTTCCTTTAATAAGGCCATTATATATCAAATTTCTTTCCATTGAGTAACAAAATCATTCTACATTTTATTCCTACTGATTATAGCTTGATCGCAAGGGTCAAATAGGGAGGTGTATGGTGTTACATAAATGAAAGAAAATCGATATCATTTTATAAATAATTTAAGTGAGAATCTAATTGGTTAAGTCTTGATTTTTGAATTGTATGAAAATTATAGATGTTGTTTGAGGAAAGACGATCTCGATTCTCATAAATTCTTCATAAAGTTACCTCTTACACCTAATTTTAGTTAGGATATAGTCAGATCTATGAGAGGGGAGTCGTAAAAAAACTTTTTTTTCGGGGATATGAGCGAGCAAGCTGAGTATCATGATATCTACCCTGTTACTAAGTTTGAGGCAGAAACAATAAAAAAAACGAGGGTGGCATTTCAGAGACAAAAGAACTTAGCTTCCTGGATAACGAACCCTTACAGCTGCATCCCCGTGTTAAAGAGTATATCTATTTTAAACGGAGATGCCTCTTTATCCTCTTTCAATTATATAATAGACCCTGCCGATGGTTTTTAAATAGTCTAATATTTACCATATTCTTCGGCATATTTAAGCATAAACAGAATATTTTCCGGGCTGACATCGGGTTGAATGGCATGAACTGCTGCCAAAATATATCCGCCACCAGGAGCGAGATCATCAATTCTCTTTTTTACTTCATATTCAATTTCCTTTTCATTTCCATAAGGGAGTATTTTCTGGGTATCAATTGCACCCCAAAAGCAGAGATCCTTGCCAAATTCGCGCTTTAAATTTTTGGTATCCATATTTTTAGCTGATACCTGAACTGGATTGATAGCTTCAACTCCAATATCAATCAGTTCGGGTAATAGGTGAACAATACTTCCACAGGAATGATAGGCTATTTTGGCATTCGTTCGTTTTCTGATATAGGCATATAACTCAGCTTGATAAGGCTTGATAAATTCT
>JAAYUT010000627.1 GCA_012517485.1 Candidatus Atribacter fermentans | reverse complement strand
GTTATAAACTTCAACTCGATAGGTAATTTGATTCATTTCTTGATTCAAGCTAAAAAAAGCTTTTCCAAAAGCTCCGGTATTTTGTGGCGGTATTGTCTCATCTCCAGATAAAATTGCCACATATTGATAATTTTGGCTTATAGGAATAGGTTCAATTGCCATCGTTGTTAAAGTTCCCATAAAGATTAAACTTAGAACCGTAAAGAGGTAATGATAGGTTTTCATTGTTAAACCACCTTTTTTTGAAAGTATTCAAGATAAATTTTTTGTTTCTGCCTCATTCAAAGCAAGCTGTAAGCATGGTGCTGCAGAGAATATGATGTTTTTTAAAAAATAAATACCTTTTTCGAATACTTATTATACAATATCAGAAGAATTATTTGAGATAAGGAAAAAGTAAAACTGGGATGTTTGGTCTCAAGATTGAATTTTAATTTCGGTAACAATTTGTCGAAGAGAGCGAGGAGTTTTGAATGCGATATTTTTTAATTGCTTGTGATATTTTCGTAAGAGAAGTTTCTTATATCATTGCAACTTCTACAAGTACAATCAATGTTAAATTTTTGGAAAAAGGGCTTCACGAAAGACCCGATTTCCTTAGGAACATATTACAGCAAGAAATTGAACGAGCCAGTCAGAGTGAATACGATTATGACGCGATATTACTTGCTTACGCTTTGTGTGGAAACTCAACTAAAGGACTCATTGCTAAAGATCTTCCAATTGTTATTCCAAAGGCTCATGATTGTATAACTCTTTTTTTAGGATCAAGATTAAAATATCATGAAGAATTTAATAATCACCCGGGGACTTATTATTACACTCCGAGTGCGGTTGAGAGAGGATCAGCCGTTGGATCGGAAACCAATGAAAATTTAGAAAGGAAATATAGAGAATATGTTACAAAATATGGAGAGGAAAATGCCCAATATTTAATGGAAATTGAAGAAGGCTGGTTAAAACATTACAATTATGCTGCCAGTGTTGATTTTGAGCTTTTTCGTTTTTTAAATTATCATGACAAAGTAAAAGAAATTGCTCGAAAGAAATCTCTTCAATACCGAGAAATTGAGGGGAATCTCAATCTATTAAAGAAACTTCTTAATGGAGATTGGAATCATGATGAATTTCTTGTGCTCCAACCCGGGCAAAAAGTTGAAGTAACCAATGATGATTCAATTATTGCTGGTGTTGATATTCTGGAGTAAATTTGGTTTGTTATTCATTAATATTTTTAATTTTGACCTATAAATCACATTTATGAATTTTTAAAAGGAGGGTTTTTTTATGCTTTATTTAAAAAATTCTTGGTTTTGGTTTACTGGCTTTACGGGATTGATCTTTTTTTTAGTAGTTTTACCAGGAAATGCATCTAATTCAACGGTAATCTTACCGCCGTTGAATCCATCACCTTTGATTGAATCTACTCCAGGCGGTCTTCCTCAAATGGAAACCGGGGATCAGCTTCCATTATTCAATCAACCGAATATAAATGTTTTTAAGGATCCTTCGGGAAAATATATTATTACCTTCCCCCAGGGAACAACCCAACAGCAAAGTCCGGATAATGATATAGTGGTTTTTTCACTACCAGATCAGGCAAAAGCCTATATACCCATTGTATCTAATCCAGGAGAAAATCAAGAAGCATTTTTAGACATTGAGGATGATATTTTAGGTCAAGGCGGTAAAAAGGTTGGTCAAAGCGTTGTTCAGGTTGGGGATCGTACAGCCCAGGTTAATCTTTATGGAATGGATGGAAACGCCCTCTCTCAAATGACCGGACAAGAATTTACCAAAAACCTAATGTATGCAATTGTGATGGTGCTGTATCCTAACACTAATTTAATGACCATAATAATTCTTCCCAAAGATGCTTATAAAAATGCACAACCCTGGATTTTAGAAATGATTAAAGGGGTAGCCTTTCAATAGTAAAGATCCTAATAGTGCTTTGTAAAGACAGATTGGGATGAAAAGAGTAATCCCCTCACCCTAACCCTCTCCCACAAGGGGAAAGGAAAAAAAGAAAAGAAGGCTTTTTCCACAAGGGACGAGGGAAAAAATCTCTCCCTTTAACAAAGGAGGATGAAGGGGGATTTTAATTAATTTCTGCTCCGTCATTGCGAGGATCGTCCTATGCGACGTGGCAATCTCATTATTTAAAGTTTTTATAAAAAAGAATTGAAAAGATGAGATCCTCACGGCTTCAAAAAGCGAAACCTCAGGATGACTGATGAAAGGCACACCCCCCAAACCCCCCTCAATGGGGGAATTTATAAGATGGTATTTTCAGGATAGAATAAATCACTGATATCTCTTCTAAATACAATTTTCATTAACCGACTGTCCGAAAATTTGTTTTTTTCTAATTTCTATCCAGTTATAAAGTAGGAAGGATGTATATTTGCTTTTGATTCGAACTAAGGTGTCTTCATACCGAAATTCAAGAATATCTCGAAAATGAGTATTTACTCCTTTCGTTTTCAAGATATTCATCGGCATTGTTCCAATCTGAATAACATCATTTTCAATGGTAAGACTTTGGTGAAAGCTTTTTATAAGATTGGTCGTCCGATCGTTTCTTATAGACACTTTAACCGAAGGAAAAGATGCTTTACCTAAATCTTGAACCCATTTAGAAAAAACCTCAATTTGGTGATGAAATAGGTCTGGTAATATTTTCCCTCCAATGAAACCGAAATCATCGATTAGCCAATGATTATGACAGGACGAGCAAATGACTTCATTCCTTTTGCCAAAAAGGGTACGAAAGCTTGAACAATGGGGGCAGATCCAGAGTACTCTTTCTATTCCTTGGGCTTTGCTTTTTCCAGGGTAAGAAATGAGGTGTTTTTTTTGCCATTCCCACTCTGAATGATGGATAAACTCCATGGCTGAATAGTCTGAGAAAGTATTAAAATCTACAAATATTTTAGGTTTTCTCCCATGGTCT
>JAAYUT010000626.1 GCA_012517485.1 Candidatus Atribacter fermentans | reverse complement strand
GAATTCTTTTATCGGGTCAAAGCCAGAAAACAGATTACCATTTTAGACACTTGCCATTCCGGAGCAGCGGTCGATATTTACCAGCGAGGGGTACTTGCTCAAGAACAGGCTGTTCGTAATTTATATAGAAACATTGGTGTTGTGGTTTTTGCCGCTTCATCAGCAACTGAAAGTGCTTATGAATCATTCATTACCAAATCTGGATACTTCACCTTTTCTCTTCTCTATGCATTAAGTGGCGACACCATGATTCTTTCCGATCAAAAAACTGCCATGAAACTTTATGGTTTTACATCGAATGCCGACTATAATCGGGATGGGAATATCTTGGTCAGTGAAGTTTCACAATTTCTTCAGGAGAAAGTGTTATCAATTTCTTCTGGAGACCAAACCCCTCAAACTTTTACTCAGGGTCTGGATTTTCCTTTGTATACTACCAATCAGAATACAACATCCCTCGATGAAACATCACAGCTGATCTTTACACCACCAAACGGAATAAACTTTTTACAGGATATTCAATATGGAACCCGCTATTCAACCCCAAACAATGGTGAGTTATATTTGTTTGATTACCCACCTGAGGTTGATATTCAAGGGCAAGTCAACCAGATTGTTACCGGTCAACCATTTCAATGGGAAATATCAGTCAAAGTTGGAAACTTGAATGCTATAATCAAAGCCTATAATTATTTTCAGAATCAAAAAAACTATGCTCTTCTGACCACAACTTATTCTGGAACCGGTGTTCTCTTGATTATTATCGTCCCATCCGAAGAATATCAATCCGCCCAATCCTGGATCATACCAGCTATTACTGGGGTGAAAATTAAGAAATGATGGGGGAAGTTTTTCAATATCACTGATAATATTGCATTCATTACTGAATTTTCAGGGAAAAGTAAAACATCTCTAAAGGAGGAGTCCATTATATGAAAAGATTAAGATTTGTCATCTTTATTGCTTTCATGATAACTTGGGTTTTTAGATTAGGATTGGCCCAAAATAGTGGAAATATTCTCAATCTTCCTGGCGTTGTCCAACCCACCCCTTCTACCGGTCAAACTCCCGGCCAGCTCCCGACTCTTGATTTCTCCCAAAGCCAACCGAAAACTCCCACTCAGCAACCGATTCTTCCAATTCCAAGTACACCTCAACCTGGCCAAATTCAGATCCTTGACCCTAACCAAACTCAAAACCAGGGACAACCAATCCCAGCAGTCTGGAAAAAATATAATCTTAAAGACGTAGTCGGTACCATGGATCAGGTGGGGAGAGGCCAAATCGAATATCCGGAAAACTGGCAGGTTATTCCCGATAGTTTCAACCGGATGGTTAGTTTAAATGAGTATTCCAGTGGTTTAGTATCTTTTAGGCTTTACATCATGAGTTACGTGAGGTATTCCAATGCCACTGATTATGTAGCTGCCATTATCCAAATGCTTTCATCTACGGTTTCGAATATGAGAGTTATCAATAAGGATGAGCAAAATATCACCAACCAAGCTGTGGCTTCCTATGGGGCGAACGAAACAATTGCTCGGTACGAACTCCAAGGAAATTTTCAAGGAACAGAGATGACATTTTGTATAGAAACCTGGGTATATTCGCTATACGAGAGCAATTTAGGGAATGCTGCAATCTATTGGGCTCCGACTTCTGTTTATCAGCAAAAGTACAAAGACTTTTTTAGCCGAATGATGACCTCCTATAAAAATTCCTTAAAATAAAAAAGGGGCAGAGGAAATATTTTTACATTATCTCCCCTGCCCTATGATTGTCTTATTTTCAATTAGACAATAAATCTTTTGCTTTTTGAATTATATTTTCTATTGAGAAACCAAATTTCTCCATAACTAATTCTCCCGGTGCTGAGGCACCAAATCGATTCACTCCAATCATTATTCCTTGATCTCCAACATATTTTTCCCATCCAAATGAAACCCCAGCTTCAATCGAAATCCGCTTCTTTACTGCTGGAGGGAGTACTTGATGACGGTATTCCTCAGATTGTTGCTCAAAAAGTTCCCAGGATGGCATGCTGACCACTCGCACTTTGGTTCCCTCGGCTGTCATTTTTTCGTAAACTTTCAATGCAAGGCTAACCTCTGAACCGGTTGCAATAAGAATAAGGTTAGGAGTCGATGAATCACAATCGGCAAGAATATAAGCTCCTCGGGTAACTCCTTCAGCTGAAGCATATTTGGTTTGATCGATCACCGGTAGTTTCTGGCGGGATAAAATTAGGGCCACTGGATTTTTGGCACGAACCGCTATTTTCCAAGCTTGGGCGGTTTCATTCGCATCAGCAGGACGGATTACCACTAAATTGGGTATGGTTCTTAAACTGGCAATTTGTTCTACTGGCTGATGAGTTGGCCCATCTTCGCCAAGCCCGATTGAATCATGAGTAAATACATAGATAACATGGAGGTTAGATAGCGCTGCCAAACGTATAGCTGGTCGCATATAGTCGGAAAAGGTAAGAAAAGTAGCACCATAAGGAATGATACCGCCATGAAGTGCCATTCCGTTAAGAATGCTTCCCATGGCATGCTCACGAATACCAAACATTATGTTTCTTCCTTCATATCCAAAAGGTCCTGCCACCACCCCTTGCATTTTTTCTGCTCCGGGAACTGGTGGATGAAAGGTTCCTTTACCCTTAAGAACAGTATTAGTAGAAGGATCCAGGTCAGCAGAACCACCCATCAAAGCTGGGCAATTTTTGGCAATGGCATTCATAACTTCTCCTCCAACACTGCGAGTGGCTATGCTTTTGGTTTCCGGAGGATATGAAGGAATATCCTGTGCCCAATTTTCTGGGAGAATTCCTTTCATTCGTTTTTCAAATTCTTCAGCTTCAGATGGATACTTTTTGGTATATTCAGCAAGTAAAGCATTCCATTCCTTTTCAACCTGAGATCCTTTATCAGCGATTTCTCTCATATGAATTAAAACTTCCTCAGGAACAAAAAAGGGATTATCCTCAGGCCAATTATAAAATTTTTTGGTAGCTGACACTTCTTCAGGTTTTAGCGGAGAACCATGGACCTCAAAACTATCTTGTTTTGGACTCCCATAGCCGATATGAGTGGTAACCATAATTAAGCTGGGATGGGTGCTATCTGCTTTGGCTTCCTGGATGGCTTTTTCGAGTGTAGTCAAATCATTTCCATCTTTCACTTCTAACACTTGCCAATTATAAGCTTCAAATCTTTTTCTAACATCTTCAGTATAATGGAGACCAGTTTCCGATGCCAAGCTAATATGGTTATTATCATAAAGATAAATAAGTTTTCCTAATTGTAGATGACCTGCTAATGAGGCTGCTTCAGCAGCAACTCCCTCCATAAGGTCACCATCACTCACAATAGCATAGACGGAGTGGTCAATGAGGTTAAAACCAGGGCGATTATAGGTCGCAGCCAGATGGCTTTCAGCAATAGCCATCCCGACACCGGTAGCAAAACCTTGTCCTAAAGGCCCAGTCGTGATTTCTACTCCGCACTCTAAATCATATTCCGGATGTCCAGGAGTTTTGCTTTCCCATTGGCGGAAGCTTTTCAACTCCTCCAAGGTCATTTTTTCAAACCCAGATAAGTAAAGCATTGAATATAAAAGCGCTGAACCATGCCCAGCGGAGAGAACGAAACGATCTCGATTTATCCAACAAGGATTCTTAGGATTGATGGTAAGAAATT
>JAAYUT010000625.1 GCA_012517485.1 Candidatus Atribacter fermentans | reverse complement strand
GAAGGAGTACCTTTTCAAACCAAAAAGAACAGGGAAGCACAATTAGTAAAAATTATTCTCAATAGTCAACTCAAATATTATCGGTCTTTTATTGGAAAAACCTTATCAGTATTGATTGAGACAACCACTGAAAACCCGAAGATAACTGGTTATTCTGAAAACTACATACCTGTTCGAGGGGAGGGGATTTTGACCTCTGATTATGGGAGAATTCTTCCAATATTGATTCAGGGAGAACAAAATGGAATTTTATTAGGGAAAGTAAACAAAAATCGGAAAACAATGTAATCCCATTGAAAACTCATTGAATTATAAATAAAATAGTGTGAAGATTGGAGAAGGGAAGATAAAATGGCGGCTAAGAAAAAGGTAAAGTCGGTAAAAATTACCAAATCAAAACTTCCTGTTGTTGAATCCCCAAAAACAACGCTTCCACTTTTAGAAAAAATACTTCAATATTGCTTATTGTTGATTGTACTTTTATCTCCCTATTACCGTGGTTTATATTTTGATTATGAAAGGTACCCCTTCTTTTTCGCAATTTTCCTCATTGCTATTATTTATTTCTTCTATCAACTACTTTATCAAAAAAAAGGGATTTCTATAAAAACACCAGTCGAATATTTTTTCCTCCTTACTGTTTTATTCTATGGGATTAGTATTTTTTGGGCAGCAGACCAAGGGATAGCTTTTCGTGAATTTTTTAGTAGCGTAGCTTATTTCATCTTTTTTCTTTTAGTTACAAATTTATTCCTGACCAAGCAATCAAAAAAAATTCTTCTCATAGCATTCAATATCAACGCTGTATTGCTCGTTTTGCTGGGGTTTTTTTACCGATTTGGATGGATTAATCCTCTATCTCGACCATTGGGGATGAGCATGAAGGATCTTTTTTTGATGTCATCAGGTCGATTGCATTCAACCATGCAATATCCAAATACCTTTGCTTCCTATCTTGCCATGGGGATAATAACCTTAGTTCTTATTCACTTATTGGAAGAAAAACAAGTTTATCATAATTTATGGGGATTTCTTCTTTTTTTTCTTCAAATCGGATTATTTTTTACCTTTTCTCGAGGAGCTTTGTTGGTATTTATCATTACCTCGGTCTTTTTCTTCCTTTTATTGAAAAGGAACGAGAAGATAAAGTATCTCTTTATTCTCATAGTCGCATTATTTTTGACAATCCTCTTTGCTCCCCGCTTAGAAGGGTTTTTGTTTAACAATTTACCCGGCCATTTTTTTGGTTTCCTGTTGTTAGGGAGTTTTGTTCAAGCCTTTAGTATATATTCCCTTTCCTTGGTATCAAAAAAGTTTGGCAATTTGTTTAAACCATCAATTTCTACCTCTTATTTATCAATCGGGATTGGAATTGTTTTCCTCATTCTTATTGTTTTGATTCTTATAGGATTGAAACCTGCCTTCTTAGGTGATCGTTTTCGACAAATTACACTCAATACCATCATTTCTCAAGAGAGATGGATATTTTATGGTGATGGTTTAAAAATATTCCAAGCCAGACCTATTGCTGGTTGGGGAGGAGGAGGATGGAAAGCTTGTTACTTGGCTTATCAATCCTACCCCTATTTTAGTGAAAATACACACAATTATTTTCTACAAGTCATGATTGAAGTTGGCTTGATTGGTTTATTATTAACAATTGGGTTAATAATGGGTATTTTTTATCAAATTTATCATTTTAAAAAGTTAAATAAAGATAATTGGGATATTCTTTTCGTTATAGGGTTAGGATTTGTAATTTTCTTAGGATTTTTTCATGGACTCATTGATGTTGATTTCGCTCTCGGTTCTTTTTATTTTGGTATTATAGTGTTTATCGCTTTCATAAACCAAATAACCCGATCTCATGAAATCACAATAAAGAACCGGCATTTATTTGAAATGAAAATTCCTTCCTGGGTGCTCCTCTCCATAGTTCTCTTTTTAATGATTTTTTCTGTTTTTTTAATTTCTGGAGAACGAGCAAAAGTTTGGAGCGGTTTTTATGTGTCCCATGGTGATATCGATCAAGCTATTCAATACCAACAAAAAGCGGTCAATTTAATACCTTTCAATTCTCAAAGCCATTACCTTTTAAGTACTTATTATCGAGAATTATTTAATACACAGAAAAAAGCAGAATTAAGAATAAAAAGTGAATACCATAGTGAAAAAGCCACCACCTATTCTCCCTATAATTATCGGTATCAAGAAAATAAAGCGGTTTTAAAAGTTGAAAAAGGAGATTTTGAAACTGGTTTGAAAGAGTTTGAAAGAGCTATATATTTAGCACCGTTTATATCAACAAACTACGAGCATTACCTTCAAACCTGCCTGTCAGTCGCTGATTTTTATTTAACACAATTGAATAAAAAAACCGCTATTATTTATTTAGAAAAGGGTTTGCAAATCGATGATATATACTCAGCTTATTTGAATAAATCAATAAGACCTGTTAAGAAGACCACTGAATATAATAACATTCTTCAAAATTTAAAAACCAAGCTTCAGGAAATTAGGCAATGACCTCAATTACCGAGAAGCTCACTTTTTTCTTGCTTTTTATTATCATATTAATATCTCCTTATTATCGGGGTATTTACCCCGATTATTATAAGTTCCCTTTTTTAAGCCTCATTTTCTTAACCCTCCTTGTTTATCTCCTGACAATGGTTAGGAAAAAAGAAAAATTGTTTCAATTCAATCTTCCGGAAATTCTGTTTTTCTCATTAGCAATTGTGTATTGTATAACAATTGGAATTGCGGATAGTAAATCTTCTTCAATCGCTACTTTTATAAGTTATATGGCATGGGCATTTCTTTTTTGGTTCATT
>JAAYUT010000624.1 GCA_012517485.1 Candidatus Atribacter fermentans | reverse complement strand
TTTACATTTGGCATTTCTTCACCTCATACCCTTTACAATTGAATTCCAAATAACGAAGGAAATTCTATCATTAACTTAGTGAGATTTCAATCATTCAATTTTTTTCCCTTGTCAATTTCTTAAAAATTCTTTAAGCTTATATAAAATCTAAAAAGGACGAACCTTCATGTGCTGACTCAAGACACCGGATGAGGATAAGAATATAGTTACCCCCTTACCTTGACCCTCTCACACCAGGGAAGAGGAAAAGAATAAAAAAGAATCGAAAAAATGAGATCCTCACGGCTTCTGAATATGAAGCCTCAGGATGACACCTTCGGTGTCAGATGAGATCCTCACGCGGGAAAGCACCGCTCAGGATGACTGATGAAAAGCACCCTCCCCGCAGTGAAAGCGGCACCCCTCCACGGAGGGGAATTGTTGAATTCATTCCCCCATTGAGGGGGGATTCAAGGGGGGGTGTGCCTTTCAATTTTTTATTGAATTCCTTTTTCATCTATTCTGGTATTTTCGGGATAGATCCTCAATCAATTTTTACAGTATTATAGGAAAATAATAGCAGTTTATCCTTTTAGTTTTTTTCACAATTTTAATATTTCGCACCACAAGTTGCGGTTGTTTTCCCACAATGTTTATTTATTAAATTGAATTTGAACTATTTTATCCTCTACGCTGTTGGTCTCGCAATAACAAATTATACTTAAAGCTTTCATTGGTATAATAAAAAATGATAAGCGAAATGTTGGCGAAATAATCTTTGATACCTATTTATTCTGGTGGAGTTGTTTCGTAAAATAATAATAATGCATCACGTTATCAAATTAAAAAGGAGGAAAAGATGATTAACCGAATTGATATGAAGAATAAACTTTTTCATTTATTCATCTTTTTCATCGGATTGACTATTTTTTTCACCAGTATTCAATACACTATTTGGGCTGCGGAGGGTCCCGTGCCAAGAAATCAGATCGAAGAGAAGTATAAGTGGAACTTAGAAGATATCTACCCTAACCAGGAAGAATGGGAAAAAGATTTCGCGAAGATTCAAAATGAATATCTTCCAAAAATTGAGGAATTTCGTGAAAAATTAACTAACGCTGATACCGTTCTGGCTTGCTTGCAATTCAATGACGAACTTTCTCGATTAATTGAAAAATTATATGTTTATGCCTATATGAAAGCCGATGAAAACCAGGATGATAGTATTGCCTCAGAAATGAGTTCACGAGTTGAAACTCTTTATTCTCAAGTTTCAGCAGCTACATCTTTTATAAGACCAGAATTATTAAGTCAACCGGAGTCAGTTCTCAGGGGATATATGGAGAATCCAGCTTTTGAGGACTATCGTCATGCTTTGGATGCACTGTTAAAATTAAAACCCCATACTCTTTCAAAACCTGAAGAAGAATTATTAGCCAAAGCATTAGATATGGCGAGCGCTCCTTCGGTCATATTCGATAAAGTCACCCAAGGGGATATGATTTTTCCAAAAGTCCTTGATGATAAAGGTCAAGAAGTTCAACTCTCCGAGGGAGTTTTTTATCGATACTTACAAAGCCCTGACCGAGAATTCCGCAAGCGGGTTTATGAAGGGATGCTGGGTTCTTATGACAAAGCCAAAAATACTTTAGCTGCTACTTTAAACTCAGAAGTTAAAAAGAACTGGTTTTATTCCCAAGCTCGAAAATATAACTCTTCACTTGAAGCGTCACTTTCCAGCGAAAATATCCCACGCGAAGTTTACGATAATCTCATTCAAGCGGTGAATAATAATCTTTCTTATCTCCATCAATACGTTCAATTGCGAAAAAAGATCTTTCACCTGGATCAAGTTCAAATTTTTGATATGTATGTTCCCCTCGTACCAGATTATACTCTCACGGTCACTTATGAAAATGCTCAACAAATGCTTTTAGAAGGTTTAAAACCTTTAGGACCAGAATATTTGGATATGATGAAAAAAGGGTTTGAGGGCCGATGGATTGATGTGTATGAAACCGAAAACAAAGCAACTGGAGGTTATAGTTGGGGTGCATATGATACTCATCCTTATATTTTAATGAATTATGATAATACTGCTGATTCTATGCTTACCCTTGCTCACGAAATGGGCCATGCATTGAATTCTTATTACACCAATACCAGCCAAAAGTACATAAATTCTCAAACGCCAATTTTCACCGCTGAAGTCGCCTCTACGATGAATGAAAACCTGATGATAGAGTACCTCATCCAAAATGCAAAAAATGATGATGAAAAACTCTATTTCTTAGATAAATTGATTGAAAATATTCGGGGGACAGTTTATACCCAAGTTATGTATTCTGAGTTTGAGCAAATAATCCATGAAAGGATTGAAAAAGGAGAGGCACTTTCCTATAAATATCTCAGTGATGCTTGGAAAGAATTATTAGAAAAATATTACGGACCAGATTTTGTCGTTGAGGAGTTAGCGAGTCGTGGTTGGTCTCGTATTCCTCATTTTTATATGAATTTTTATGTCTTTAAATATGCAACTTCTCTCGCTGCATCCAATGAACTTCTCAATAATATCCTTATCGGTCAGCCAGATGCTATCGATCAATATCTGGATTTCCTGAAAGCCGGAAGTTCTGATTATCCCGTGGAAGTGCTCAAAGCAGCTGGGGTTGATATGCTCTCAACACAACCAGTTGATAATCTTCTTAAAAAGTTTGGAAATTTAGTTAACGAGATGGAAGAAACTTTTAAAAGGAAGGGTATTATTGAGTAGTCGAGTAGAATTTCTTACCAAATTCCATAATGCAATTTCTTATTTCAAAATTGGAAAAAAATAGATGATTGATCGAATAATTTCTTCGCAATTTATGAGTCTCTATGATTTATGTCTTCTCATCCGGGAAGTTGTCGGGGATAATTTTCCTGATTATATCTGGATTGTGGCAGAAATCGCCAACATCAAAGAAAATCAAAACGGTCATTGTTATTTAGAATTAGTCGACAAAAATGAGGAAAAAATTATTGCTCAAGCAAGAGCCACTATATGGGCTTATAATTACCGATCACTTGCCTATAAATTTGAAAAGGCAACCGGAGAAACCCTGAAAAGAGGTATGAAAATTCTCTTTCATGCTCAGGTTCAATATCATGAAGTATATGGCTTGAGTCTTAATATCAAAGACATTGATCCTACCTATTCAACTGGAGAGATGGCTCGGAAAAAAAGAGAAACTGTAGAACGTCTTTCACGAGAAGGCTTTTTAGAGTTGAAC
>JAAYUT010000104.1 GCA_012517485.1 Candidatus Atribacter fermentans | reverse complement strand
TTATCAAAGTTGGCAAAAAAAGAGTTTTACCCTTCAAAAGAGGATACAAGAAGGAGATAAAGAGATATCAGTTTTGATCGCCCAAGAAAACCAACTGGAAAAAGAGTTGACGAAACTAAAAGGTGAGCTTCAAGTTATTCAGCTCCGCTATGATGACCTCCAAGAGGAAAGAAAAAAGAAAGATGAGAAAATCAAAATCATAACTCAGAAAAAACAATCTTTTCTCAATGAAAAGGAGAAACTTAATGAACAGCTGGATCGGTTCACGTGGGAGAAAGAGGACTTAGAAATCCAAGTCAATCAATTAGAAGATGATTTAAAAGAGATTCGGAATAAACGGTTTGAAAGAGAAAAGCTTCGCTCAACCGAAGAAAAACTTCAAGGAGAGCTTGCTAGAATCGAGATACTCATTGAAAAATCATTGTCTTCTCTTCAAAATATTGAATTGAGTCAAAATCAATTGTTGGATATTTGGAAGGACATTTTTGTAAAAATAAAGAAATTGAATGAGGAATATCAGTATGAGCTGAATAGAAAAAAAGTCTTATTGACGGCCGTGGAAGAAATTCGAAAAAAAATGTCTGAAATTGAACTCCTCCGAGAAAAACGAAAGAATGAATACGATTCTCTTTCTCATAAAAAGGAGAAGTTACATTTGCAAAAAGAAAAATGGCATTTCGAAGTTCAGGAATACTCAGCTCGACTTGATGAATACCGGGAATGGGAAACTGACGGCCTTCTCTTACCATCTTATACCGATCTCCAGCATTTAGAGCAAATGATGAAAGAAAAAGAAACTCGGTTGAAAACGTGGGATATTCGGAGAGGTTCTATCTCACAACTTCGAGATTTAAAAGAACGACAGAGTTATATTCAAGATAAATTGACTTTTTTCCAGGACGCTATCGCTCGGTTCGAAAAAAGTCGAATTGAATGTGAAGTCCTGTGTCAAGAACTCTTCCACGAATTTTTAGTAGAAGTTAATTTTCACTTTCAAAATAATTTTCAACGAGTTTTTGGCGGTGGAAATGCAAAGATTGAAATTGAAGAACAAAATTTGGAAATTATTATCCAGATTCCCGGAAAAAAGAAACAAAGATTATCGCTTTTATCAAGTGGAGAAAAAGCGTTGACAGCATTATGTCTTTTTTTTGCCTTATTTAAAGCCGGCGGGTATCGCTTTTGTTTTTTTGATGAAGTCGATGCGACCCTCGATCATTTCAATAGTGTTCGTTTAGCCGATCTTATGAAAGAATTTTCACGAGAATGCCAAATCATTATCGTCACTCATCAGGAAGAAATAATGGAAGTATCTGACCGAATTATTGGAGTGACTATGGATGAACCGGGGATTTCACGAGTCGTTCCACTTTCGGCAAAGAATGTATCACTTCTCACTTCTCAAAATTAAGCAATCGTGAGAGTCTTGCTCATACATCTTTGATCTTTTATCATGAATTATTCCGAATGGAGAGAGATACACAATGGAGGAAAAACGAGGGCTTTTTCGTAAGTGGTTGAAGGGTGTTGAAAAAATTAAAGAAGGGGTAAAACAGCAATTTTCCCGTTTATGGGTAGCCGATACTCTTCAAGATGAAGACTGGGAAGCCTTAGAAGAAATGTTAGTTCAAGCCGATTTAGGACCAAATTTAGCTCTGGAACTCGTCGAAGAATTCCAAGAAATGAAAAAACAAAAAGTTGAAAATGGGAGTTGGCAAGACTGGCTTTATGGAAAATTAGGAAGCATTCTGGAGGGGAACGATTCAAGTCTTTTTTCTTCAGCTCAAAGCGGTGGAATGAAAGCGATTCTATTAGCAGGAATTAATGGTGTTGGGAAAACCACTTTAGCGGGTAAATTAGCCCGATACTATTCTCTTCAGGGTGAAGAAGTCGCCCTGATTGCAGCTGACACCTTTCGCGCCGCTGCGGTTGATCAGTTGGAAATCTGGGCGGAAAGAGCCGGTTGTTTCTTTTTTAAAGGGTCCCCTGGGGCTGACCCGGGATCGATAATTTATGATGGGATAGAAGCAGCTCGAAAAAAGAATCGGGGATTTGTGATTATCGATACTGCTGGTCGGTCGCATGTTAATAAAAATCTCCTGGCGGAATTGGAAAAAATGGGAAAAATTGTTCAAAAGAACTTTCCATCCGGTAATATTGAAAATTTACTGGTCATTGATGCCATGGCCGGTCAAAATGCCTTTCTTCAAGCCGAATCGATAGGTAAAGCTCTCCCCCTGAATGGAGTTATTCTTTCAAAGTGGGATAGTCAGGCGAAGGGAGGAATTGTTTTTCGAATAAAAAAAGAGTTAGCATTGCCAATCAAGTTTTTAGGAATTGGTGAAAAAATTGAAGATCTTCAACCATTTGATTCAGATCAATTTGTAAAAGCTATTGTTTATGACGAAGAAGTTCCTTGACAGTCGGAGCAGTGATGATTATTATCTTATTTGTCTTTCATAATTCAATCAAGAAATTCAGTTCTGGAGTCGTTCATGTTTGAGCAATTAATTAATAAATTTTCAGGAATTTTTAAAAAGTTAAGAAGCAAAGGGAAACTCAGTGAACAAGATGTCGATTCGATACTAAAAGAATTACGGCTGATTCTCTTAGAATCGGATGTTCACTACCGAGTGGTGAAAGATCTCATCGCTCGAGTGAGAGAACGAGCCCTTGGAAAAGATATATTAGATAGTGTGACCCCTGGGGAAATGGTTATCAAGATTTTATGGGATGAGATCCGGAAAGTATTAGGCGGTGATGTTCGTTCTTTAGAGACGAGTGGTTCACCACCGGTTCTCATTATGTTAGTTGGGCTCCAAGGATCTGGAAAAACTACCACTCTTGGAAAATTAGCGGTTCGATTGAAAAAACAAGGACTTTTTCCTTTGGCGATTTCAACTGATACCCGTCGTCCGGCAGCCAAAGAGCAGTTGGCAGTTCTTTGCCGGAATGCTGGGATTGATTTTTATGATGACCCTAAAGCACTGACACCGCTTCAGATGATTCAAGGAGCTATTCATCATTCTCGAGAAAAAAGTTATGATTTGATATTAATTGATACTGCTGGGAGGCTTCACGTCGAGGAAGAACTTTTAGCAGAATTGAAAGAGGTTGTGGATAAAATTTCATTGAAGGAAATTTTGCTGGTTTTAGATGCAACTACCGGTCAAGAAGCTGTTAAGGTCGCTCAAGCTTTTAAAGAATGGGTCAATCCCACTGGGCTCATTTTATCAAAGGTTGATACTGATGCCCGAGGTGGAGCAGTTTTATCTATAGTTGCTCAAACTGGTTGGCCGGTGAAGTTTGCTGGGTTGGGTGAAAAGGTGGATCAGCTTGAAGTCTTTCACCCCGATAGAATGGCAAGCCGTATTATGGGGATGGGCGACACTCTAACCCTCATCGAAAAGATCGAAAGGTCAATTGATGAAGAAGAGAAAAAGAAAATAGAGAAAAAGTTTGGGAAGAAAGAGCTAGATTTAAATGATTTTATGGAAGAACTCAAGCGAGTTAAAGACATTGGTTCATTTGATGAAATCGTTGGAATGTTACCCGGTCATTTGCGGGGTGGAATTTCTCAGGTTGATGGAGAGAAAAACATCAAGCGCGTTCAAGCGATTATCCAATCGATGACACCTGCTGAAAGAGTGAACCCCTCTCTTATCAATTCTAGTCGACGTCGAAGAGTAGCCCAAGGGAGTGGAACAACCATTCAAGATGTGAACCGTTTATTAAAACAGTTTGAAGATTTTCGTAAACTGTGGAAACAAATGAGCCGTACCGGGAAAAATCCCTTTTCGAAAAGAAAAGGGTGGTTTGGGTGGAATACTTAGAAAACCTATCGTCTTATTTTCGATTCATCCAGTAGAAAATACCTGATATAAAAAGAAAGGAGAAGAACGATGGCAGTGACATTAAGGCTTACCAAAATTGGGCGTAAACATGCTCCCTATTACCGGATAGTTGCAATCGATTCACGAAAAGCGCGAGATGGAAAACCAGTTGAAATATTGGGGAACTATTCACCAATAGTCAATCCTCCCCTTTGGTCAATCAAATTTGACCGTATTCAATACTGGCTTAACAATGGAGCAACGATGTCTGACAAGGTTAAAGCTTTGTTAAAACAGACGGAAAGGCCGGGTATAGAGTGAAAGATCTCGTTGAATACATGGTTAAATCTTTAGTTGACAACCCTGAAGAGGTGAGAGTTTCAGAGGTTCAAGGTGAACAATCAGTGATTTATGAAGTGCGCGTTGCTCCCCAAGATATGGGAAAAGTCATAGGAAAACAGGGGAGAATTGCTCGCTCTATTCGGACTATCGTTAAAGCCGCTTGTGTCAAAAGCGGTAAAAAGGCGGTTGTTGAAATATTGGAATAGCAAAAGACAAGGTCGTTGTTGGTAAATTTCTAAAACCTCACGGATTATTGGGTGGTTTAAAAATCCTTCCCTATGGAGAAACCTTAGATAGTTTTTCCCCTGGAATGACTTTGTTTATTGAAGAAGAAAAAGATCAATACCGTGCCCTGGTCGTCAAAAATTTTCAAACCATGGGCCGGTTTGTTCTTTTATGGTTCGAAGGTTTGAACAGTAAAGCTGAGGTTGAGACACTGGCTGGCCAATTGATCTGGAGGGAAAAACCCACAGGAAGGATGACCAATACACCGGATTCTTATTTTGTATATCAATTGATTGATTTGAAGGTATTAGAAAATGGTCAGTACCTTGGGGTTGTTTCCGATGTTATTGAAGGGCCGACCTATGACTACTTGCAGGTGTTTCGAGACAATAGAGAGTTTTTAATCCCTTTTATTAAGGTTTTTATTAAAAATATTGACCTTCAAGGGGGATCGATAACCGTCGAGTGTCCGAAAGGTTTTTGGGAATGAAATTACGGATTGATATCATTACATTATTTCCCGAACTCATTCGATGTTTTGCTGATACTGCAATAGTGAAAAAAGCTCGGGAACGGGATTTAGTATCCATCAAAGCCTATAATTTAAGAGCATTTTCTTCCGATCGATATCGCACCGTTGACGATTATCCTTTTGGTGGTGGACCAGGAATGGTTCTCAAACCGGAACCGATTTACCGAGCGGTTGAATTTATCAAGGGGATAACCCATTCCCGACCTCGGGTTTTGATTACTAGCCCTCAGGGGAAAGTCTTTAACCAGTCCTTAGCGGAATCTTTGTCACGATGTTCACATCTTATTCTGATTTGTGGACGCTATCAAGGGATTGACCAAAGAGTTGTTGAGCTCTGTCAAGGAGAAGAAATATCGGTCGGAGATTATATTGTATCAGGCGGTGAATTACCGGCAATGATCATTGCTGAAGCTATAACTCGATTAATTCCTGAAGTTCTTGGAGATGAAGAATCAATTCATTTTGATTCCTTCTATGATGGGATATTGGGACCACCTCAATATACTCGACCTCGGATATTTAAAGGAATTGAAGTTCCAGAGGTTTTAACTAGCGGGAACCACAGTTTGATTAAAGATTGGAGACATAAGGAAGCGCTCCGAAAAACCCGGTTGATTCGTCCTGATTTACTCGATAAATGAGGCGAGGAAATGATTGGTAAAGATTACCGGTTGTCAACTTTTAAACAGCATGGTATAGTATTGTTCGTCTTTTCGAACAAAATTATTTTTGTTCTTTGATGAATTGATTGAGAAATGATTGTGCCACGTTGATAGAATGAAAAGTGGAATTTCAGAAGGAGGTCCATAATGGATAAGGCAAGGTTGTTACGTTCAGTGGAATCGGCATATATGAAAGAAGTCCCTGATATTGAACCAGGGCAAACGGTAAGAGTTCATTTAAAAGTTGTAGAAGGAGACAAGGAGCGTATCCAGGTTTTTGAAGGATTGGTTATTGCGCTGAAAGGTTCTGGAATCAGCCGAACCATGACAGTTCGGAAAATGTCTTTTGGCATCGGAATAGAGCGAGTGTTTCCAATCTATTCACCACGCATTGAAACGATTGAAATCGTTCGTCGAGGAAAAGTGCGGAGAGCAAAACTTTATTATCTCCGCGGCAAGAGTACCAAAGAATCAAGAATTGAGGAAAAACGCGAGAGGTAATTCGATCAACGCTTTGAGGGAAATAGTTGAAACAGTTGCTTGGGCACTGTTGATTGCCTTTGTTGTGCGGTATTTTATAGTGGAAGGGTATTATATCCCCTCCAGCTCAATGGAGCCGACTCTAAAACCAGGGAATAGAGTTTTCGTGGCGAAGTTTTATTATCGTATTTACCGTCCTCAACGGGGCGATATTATAGTTTTCCGTTATCCAACTAATAGGAAGAAGAATTTGATTAAAAGAGTGGTGGCTCTCCCCGGGGAAACAATCAGAATCGAAAACGGTTTGATCTATATCGATGGGATTCCTCTTCAGGGAGTTCAGTTTAATCGACAATATTTAAATATTGGTTATTATGGAAGAAAAGAAGAGGTCGTACCGGAAAATTCTTTTTTTGTTTTAGGAGATAATAGCCGAAATAGTGATGATAGCCGATTTTGGGGTTATGTTCCGTTTAAAAACATTTTAGGACGTGCTTTTTTGATATATTGGCCTCCCCGGTCAATTCAAATATTACGTTGAAAATGTTGGAAAAAGACCTTTGGAAAAAAGGTTTTCAATATGTTGGCGGAGTTGATGAAGCAGGAAGAGGACCATTAGCTGGTCCTCTTGTATCCTGTTGTGTTATCTTTTCCCCTTGGTCTGTTCCTTCCGGTTTGAATGATTCCAAACTTCTTCATGCTTCCCAGAGAAATCACTCTTTTCAACTTATTTGTCAGTCAGCTTTTAGCATCGGAGTAAGCATCGTTGGTGAAAAAATGATTGATTGCCTGGGTATACAAACTGCTAATCTTTATTCCTTTTGCGAAGCCGTGATGCGAGCATCGTTGAGGAGAGCTCCCGATTTTGTCATCTTTGATTGGTTAAAAATTCCTGGATTAAATATTCCTTCAATTTCAATCTCCAAAGCTGAATCAAAAAGTTATTCAGTTGCGGCTGCATCAATTGTAGCCAAAGTCGTTCGTGATTCCCTTATGGAAAATCACTATCAAGAACTTTATCCCGATTATGGTTTTATGCAACATAAAGGATATGGGACAAAACTCCATCGAGAGAGAATTAACCAATTTGGTTTAGCCAATTGCCATAGAAGGAGCTTTTGTGGTAAATACCTCTAAAAGAATTGGACAGATTGGTGAAGAAATTGCTTCTCGTGTCATTACTCGCCAATTCAAAATGAAAATTATCGAGAGAAATTTTCGATCTCGGATTGGAGAAATCGATATTATCGCTTTGGATAAAAATACCTGGGTCTTTATCGAAGTCAAAACCCGGGCAGTCTTAAATGCAGGTTTTCCCGAAGAGTCGGTAACAGAATACAAGCAAGACAAAATTCGAAAAGTTGCTCTTTATTATCTCATGTCACAAGGGTATAACCCTCATCATGTCAATTACCGCTTCGATGTCATGTCTATTACTTTTACTGGGGATAATTACACCCATCCTAGTGTAAAATATTTTAAAAACGCCTTTTAATCAAAACGGATTTGAAATCTCGAACTCCTTTTCAAAATACAGTGAATAACCAACCAAGCTATGAATGAGGATCCATCAAAACAAATCACTACCATAAAAACCAATCATCCCCAATTTTTTTAGCAGTGGTTAGGTTTAAATCTTCAAAGGTAACTCGATTCGTACTGGTAATACAATTAAAATAAATTTTTGCTGGCTGATGGGAAAATTGAGCTTCATTTCCTGAAATGGTGATATTTTTGACAAAAATTTCTCCCTTTGCAAAGCAATTGGAAAAACCCCCGCTCACTATAATTAATTTGGCTTTGTTATACAAAGCATCGAGTTGGGAATAGGTAGGTCCATCAGTGATTAGGCAGGCTTGGGCATTGGAATAATCCAATTTAACTAAATAATCAACAAATTCCTGTATTTTTAACTTGATGTTTTCTTCTTCAGTTTGAGGAAGCGACGAAGTGCAACCAGTAAAAAAGCAAAGTATGGCAATGAAAACCAATAGAAAAATTGTGTTTAGGTAATTTTTCATAGTAGTAATATCCTCCTAATATTTCCGCTCCTTCATGACCACCCTCTCTCAGATTGGAGCAGCGAAAAAATCTTTGATTTATTTTATTACATTTATCTTGTCAATAGAAGGTCAAGATGAGGATGAATATATAATCAGGAACCAATTTCCCCCTTTAGAAAAAGGGGTTAGGGGATTTGAGTTTTTTTCTGCTCCGTCATTGCGAGGAACGAAGTGACGTGGCAATCTCATCCACCCACTCCGTCATTGCGAGGAACGAAGTGACGTGGCAATCTCATTCTTTAAAGTTTTTCCACAATTAAATATAAAAAGATGAGATCCTCACGCGGGAAAGCACCGCTCAGGATGACACCTTCGGTGTCAAATGAGATCCTCACAGCTTCAAAAAGCGAAGCCTCAGGATGACACCTTCGGTGTTAGATGAGTTCCTCCAGTTGGAAAGCACCACTCAGGATGATGAAAAACACCCTCCCCACCGCAAAAGCGACATCCCTCTAAGGAGTGGAATTATTGAATTCATTTCCCCATTGAGAGGGGATTCAAGGAGGGGTGTGCCTTTTTCTTTTTTATTTCATCATTTTTCACATATCCCTATATTTACAAAATAGAATTCCAGAACTTGACCGATTTGGCTTCAATAAGATATCGTTGTAGTAAAATCAAAAATATTTTTTAAATTAGGAGAAGTTGTTCATTTTGGAAAAAGTGTATTTCCATCCAGTTCATTCAAAACCAAATAATGGGAAGCATCCTTATCCATTGATAGAAATGACTCAGGAATTTGAGAGGGCATTAAACCTTTTAGAAAAAACCTCATCCCACCTTTTTATCACCGGGAAAGCCGGTACCGGAAAATCGACTTTACTTGAGTTATTTCGAAAAAATACCTCAAAGCAAGTGGTGGTTTTAGCTCCTACCGGTGTCGCCGCCTTAAATGTCAAAGGTCAAACAATCCATTCCTTTTTTAATTTTAGACCGGATATTACTCTGGACAAAGTGGAAAAACTGCACAGCGATTTAATTGATATCTACCAGCGAGTGGAAACAATTATAATTGATGAGATTTCAATGGTGAGAGCCGACCTTTTAGATTGTGTAGACCGATTTTTACGGCTTAATTGTAAGAAAAGGGGAAAGCCCTTCGGAGGAAAGCAAATGGTTTTTATCGGAGATCTTTATCAGCTTCCTCCGGTGATAAAAAGAGGAGAAAAGGATATTTTTAAAAATAAATATAAAACCGGGTATTTTTTCTCAGCCCAAGCCTTTAATGATCTTCCACTAACATTCATTGAACTGGAAAAGATTTTCCGTCAGAAAGATGAAAAATTCATTGAAATCCTCAATGCAATCCGCAATGGAACGGTTACCGATGAACATTTAAACACTCTCAATACAAGATACGACCCAAATTACAAATCAAATCCGCATGACTTTTGTGTTTCTCTCACGACCCGTAACAGCACAGCTCATAAAATCAATCAAGAACAACTCAATAAAATTTCCGGTCCTTTGTATTGTTTCGATTCCAAGATTAAAGGGAATTTCGAACCTCAGAACTTTCCTACTGAAGAGATTATTGGTTTAAAAGAAGGAGCCCAGGTGATGCTTTTAAATAACGATCCCTTTAGCCGTTGGGTAAACGGAAGCATTGGGAAGGTTGTTCAATGTATTCAGGCTAAAGAAAATGAATCATCGTCAGTAATTGTTGAATTAAACGATGGAGGTTTGGTAAACGTGGAACCGTATACTTGGGAGATCTTCGAATACCATTACGATGAAAACGAATCCGCAATTAAAACCCGAACATTAGGTTCTTTCACCCAGCTCCCTTTACGTTTAGCTTGGGCGATTACTATCCACAAAAGTCAGGGCAAGACTTTTGATCGGATTGTTCTTGACCTTGAGCGGGGTGCTTTTTCACCTGGACAAGTTTATGTGGCTCTAAGCCGATGCACCTCCCTCGATGGTATTGTCCTCAAGCAACCAATCAAGAAGAAACACATCTTTACCGATTGGAAAGTTGCCGATTTCCTTACCCGTTATCAATATCAACTATCTGATGAAAAGATGCCATTTGATGAAAAGCTCAAATTTCTTCAACAAGCTATCGAAGAAAAAAAGAAATTAGAAATAGTTTACCTTAAAACCAGTGATGAGAAATCCAAACGAGTTATTGAACCATTTTACTTAGGTGAACTCGATTACCAAGGGAAAAATTTTTTCGGACTCGAGGCCTATTGTTTTAAAAGAAAAGAGATGAGACATTTCCGAGTCGATCGAATTCTTGAGATGAAAGAAGTTGAATGATATTAATTTTGGAACCATAGCTTGTTTTTTTCCAGATAGGGAAAGATGAAGATTAAAATGAATATCCTAGGAATCGGGTGTGTTAATTTACCCTCTTCCAATTTGAAATATTTTTTAAAAGGCTCTTGATTTGTCAAGTTCATTAATGGGTTTACAAGATAGGATAAACTCTCAAGCTGCTTTACAGTAACAGACAAGGATGAAAATACTTTCTCAGAAACCATTATCCCCCTTTAAACAAGGGGGTTAGTGTGATTTGATTTTTTTTACTCCGTCATTACGAGGAGCGTAGCGACATGGCAATCTCATTTAGAAGATTTTTTAAAAAAAGTGAGATCCCCATACCCTCATAGAATTAGGGAGGAGAGAGAAAAAGTAGAAAGAAAAGGTTTCATGATGATATTATTAAAGTATTATTAGAAAATTGTATTTTTAGAATAGAATAGAAATAAATATTTATTGTTTGAGGTATTAATATGAAAACAACCCATAAAATAATAATCGGTGATTCAAGATGGATGAAAGAAATTCCAAATGAAACTGTACATCTTGTGGTTACCTCTCCACCATATTGGCAACTGAAGGATTATGGGAATGGGACACAAATCGGTTTTAATGATAGTTACGAGGAATATATTAATAATCTTAACCTGGTATGGCATGAATGCCAACGAGTT
>JAAYUT010000103.1 GCA_012517485.1 Candidatus Atribacter fermentans | reverse complement strand
CTGACCTTCTCCCATCAAGGGAGAAGGAACTTTGAGTCGTCATTGCGAGACCTCGTTTTTTGAGGTCGTGGCAATATCATGATTCATCTTTTATGATGTGTTGAATTGTAGTATTGAAAAAGATGAGATTCTCACGTCGTCCGGGAGAAGACACCAGACTCCTCAGAAATGACAAATTAAGTGGCAGAGATTGCCACGTCGCTGCGCTCCTCGCAATGACGGAGCAGAGATAAATTCAAATCCCCCTAACCCCCTTTTTGAAAGGGAGAAATTGATTTCTGAATAATGTTTTCATCCTCATCTGGTGCTGCCATGCAGCATGACGGTCTATCCTGTAAACCCCAGGCATGATAAATCAAGCCTCTACAAAGAATTAAAAAATGATTTCATCCTGAGCGATAATATACCGCGTGAGGATCTCATCCTTTAATTATTTTTAAAAAATATTAAATTAGATTGCCATATTAAACAATTCTTTCTAAAGAATCTCGCACCTCTTCATCGCTTCAGTTTTTTTCATCATTATCTGGTTGGTGCTGCGCAGAAGCAAAACCGTTTTTTTATCTGTAATTAATAAGAAAAAATTGTTTTTTGCTTCGAAACGATAAAATATGTTAATATGTCAATAAAATACCTTTCGGAAGGAGATTAAATATCATGAACAGGAATTTTATTATGATTTTTTTATTGAGTCTATTCTTGTTGCTTTTTGTTTTCTCCGGATTGGTTTATGCTCTTGATACAGGAGAAATAGAATATGGAGACCAAAATACAATTGAAGGTTATGCTCAAACCATGTTTGATCAAGGATATAATCTATACCAAGCCGGTCGTTATGGTGATGCGATTCAATTTTTCATTGACGCAACTTCAGCTAAACCAGATTTTGTCAAAGCGTGGTATTGGTTAGCTCGAACTTATCAGGAGAATAATATGGTTGATGAAGCCATTTGGGCTTGGAGAAAGGTTATTCAACTTGATCCAAGCAATACTCAGGCTCAATATTTCTTCAAAAAAATGCAAAATTGGAAATTATATGGCAAAGAAGCCTGGGAAATTTATGAACAAGCCCAAAACGCCTATCTTCAAAATCAATTCATTCCGGCCATTCAACTTTTCGAAGCTGCGATACGAGAAAATCCTAATTTAGAAGTCGCTTATTATTGGCTGGGGATAAGTCAACTGAAAAATGGAGATTATGCTGCTGCAGTGAAGAGTTTGGAAAAATATCTGACTTTGCAGCCCCAAGATAAAAATGCCGAATATTGGCTTAATCAAGCTAAGAAAGGCAAAAAATAAAACGAGGCGCATAAATGAAAAAATTTCTATTTGTACTGATTTCTATTTTGATTCTTTTGACGACTATGGGGCTTTGGGGAGAAATAGTTTTTGGGCAGGATATCAATACTCTCGATAAAATTTTGAGCAATACCAAATCGCTTTCCATAAATGATTATACTATTGAGAAAATTCCTGGTCCCCAAGATGAACAATGGAGTGCGGTATTGAAAAAAAACAATGACGTGATAATGCGCTTTGAAAATGGTTATCTTGAGTACATGACCATATTCGGTCTTTACCCTTTTATCGTTAATCGGGATAAACAATTGGTTGTAGAGCAGTTTTCTGGAGGCGCCCATTGTTGCTGGACCGATTGGATTATTGAACTTACTTCTCCAATTACAATCCTCTATGATAGTCAAAAATATCCGGTTGGATATGGCATGGTAATAGAAGACATTAATAAGGATGGGAATTCAGAGTTTATCCAAGCATTGTTAACTTTTGATTATTTTGAACGGATGCCTCATGCCTATTCACCTTTACCAGCTGTGGTTTTTGCTTTTGACGAATCTTCAAATCAATTCGTTCCTGCTAATCCGCGTTTTGCTGACTATCTGTTAAAAGATATTGAAGAGAATATTCAATATTGCCAAGAATTTACATCCAAAGTAAAAGCAAACCCAGATTCTTATGATGACAGCAATGGAGAATACCTCTCGAGCGTTCTTCAGGTTGTTATTCCATATATTTATGTAAATCAAGAAGAAAACGCTTGGTCATTTTTTGATCAAAATTATCTGTTGAAAGATAAAGAGGAAATTCGTCAAAAAGTTGAGGAGCAGCTTCAAAATTGTGCTGTGTATCAGTACCTAAAAAATCATTAATCTATTTGAATAAAACCGTAATGAATAAAGCCCGGAAAAAACAATCCGGGCTTTATTCATATTTCGGGCATTCAATAAAATAAAAAATCGCTTCATGAAAATGAAAAAAATGAAAGGTTCTCGTATTAATATACTATTAGATACAATTCTTCATAAGTAATTGTTCCAGTCCAAATAGCTGGCATTCCATCAAATTGAATTTTTACATTATAATCGGTATACTCAAGTGCTAAACCTGTTGTATAGCTCACATCAATATACCAATCTCCATTTGAAACACCATGATATTTAACTATAGTAGTCCCACCAGGCATTGATGCTGGTATCGTTTCTCTCGTCCAATTTGTAATATTGGTTGGAACAGCGTTTCCAGCATCGTTTGCTTTCATAATGGCCAAATCCCGAGCTCTTTCTATATCATCTGGTGGAGTTGGCGACGGAGAGGGTGAGGGAGGAGTACATCCAAGTAATAACGTAAAAACTGTTACTAAACTAACAATGAGAAGAAGAATACGAGCTTTTTGAAACATTGAATCACCTCCTAAGAATTTGAAATTATCATATCATAATCAATTTATAGATAATATATCGGCT
>JAAYUT010000623.1 GCA_012517485.1 Candidatus Atribacter fermentans | reverse complement strand
GGAATATGAAAAAGCTGCTGCTTTGAGAGATCGAGCCGAAGCACTTCGCCTTCGTTACCAAGAAGCTCGAGACAAGTGGCTTCAAGAAAAGCAAATGAACGAAGTGGTTTCAGCCTCAGATATTGCTGATGTTGTATCCTCCTGGACTGGAATACCAACCACTCAGTTGATGGAAAAAGAACGAGAAAGATTATTACGTATGGAAGAAGAACTTCATCGTCGAGTGGTCGGACAGGATGAAGCAATTCATGCAGTTGCTGAAGCCATTCGGCGTTCTCGGGCGGGGATAACCGAAGGAAGGAGACCAATTGGATCTTTTCTCTTCCTTGGACCTACCGGGGTCGGAAAAACTGAATTGGCAAAGGCCTTAGCAGAATTTATGTTTGGAAGTGATGAAGCTTTGCTTCGGATTGATATGTCAGAATACATGGAAAAACATACCGTATCCCGGTTAATTGGAGCGCCTCCAGGGTATGTGGGATATGAAGAGGGTGGACAACTAACCGAAATCGTGAGAAGACGACCTTACCAAGTCATTCTCCTCGATGAAATAGAAAAAGCTCATCCTGATGTGTTTAATATTTTATTACAAATTTTGGATGACGGTCGATTGACTGATGGACAAGGAAGAACGGTTGATTTTCGTAATACTGTTATTATTATGACTTCAAATTTAGGAAGTCAAATCTTCCGAAGTCTGACTTATGACCAATTGGAAGAAAATTTTGAAAAATCGAAACAAATCGTTCTTGGAGAAGTTGAAAGACATTTCAAACCAGAATTTATTAATCGTATTGATGAAATTATTGTTTTTAAACCTTTATCGAAAGAACAAATTCATCAAATTGTTGATTTAATGATATCTCATCTTGAAAAACGGTTAGAGGAACAGGGCTTAAACCTTGTTTTAGATGATCAGGTCAAGGACTTTTTGGCTCAAAATGGATATGACCCTGATTATGGTGCTCGTCCCTTACGTCGATTGATCCAAAAGAAAATTGAAAGTCCATTAGCTAGTGAGTTGATCCGTTGTTCTTTCCAACCTGGACAAACAATACGGGTAAAAATGGATTCTGATCAAAAGATTCAGTTTTCTTGTGAATAACGATAAGGTCGATTGATTCAATTGAAGCAGGTAATTGAGGAGAAATATTTTCAGATAAATGGTCGAGGTATTTTTGTTTTTCGCAGTACTGAGAGGATAGGGATTTATGCTACATTGTGACAAGAGTTGAATATGAAAAGAGTTTGTCATTCTGAGGAGTCCGGTGTCTTCTACCGGACGACGTGAGAATCTCATCCTTTAAAGTTTTTATAAAAAAAGAATCGAAAAGATGAGATCCTCACGCGGGAAAGCACCGCTCAGGATGACAGATGAAAGGCACACCCCCCTAACCCCCCTCAATGGGGGAATTCATTTGATGATATTTTCAGGATAGACCCTCATGCTGCTTTCGCAGCACCAGATGAGGATGAAAATCAAAGGATTCGACATGCCATGGCATGTCGCTACATTAATCGGGCGCAATACATTGCGCCCCT
>JAAYUT010000622.1 GCA_012517485.1 Candidatus Atribacter fermentans | reverse complement strand
GATATCACCTCGACGTACAAGGTCCTCTTTCCTTATTGTCAGTTTGATCCGTCTCACAAACCTCCTTCGGTATCCAGACAAGGAAGATATGGGTAACGATGAGCATTGAGGGGGGTGTGCCTTTCATCAGTCATCCTGAGCCCTCGTTTTTCGAGGGCGTGAGGATCTCATCTTTTAGCTTTATTCATAATTCCTCTAAACCATAGCCTTTTCCATAAATTCAAGAATCAAGACCTAATTCTTTAGATTGTATAAAATACAAATTACTTATCATAAATATAAAAAATTACAATTATTTTATTTTATGATATTATTAATTAAATAAAAGATAATTAAAAATACCCGATAATACTAATATCAGTCTTTTCAAAATAATTTGAAGGAAGGGATAGAAATGGCAACTCGCCCTGGTGGTGAATTAGCAAGCCGTCCGCTCCATTTTATATGGATTGCTGATTGTTCAGGCTCTATGGCAATTGATGGTAAAATTCAATCTCTGAATACTGCAATCAGGGAAACAATACCATTAATGCAGAAAGAAGCTGAAGATAATCCCAATGCACAAGTATTTGTCAGAGCAGTTAAATTTTCGAATGGAGCTCAATGGCATATTTCACAGCCAACACCAATTGAAGATTTTAAATGGAATGATTTATCAGCAGATGGTGTAACGGATATGGGAAAAGCTTTTTCCTTGGTTGCTGAACAGCTTAAAATTCCACCAATGTCTGAACGAGCACTTCCTCCAGTACTTGTCCTCATATCTGATGGCCAACCGACCGATGATTATGCTAAAGGTTTAAAGGAACTTTTAGATCTTCCCTGGGGGAAAAAAGCAGTTCGAATGGCAATCGCTATTGGTAGTGATGCTGATCTTGATGTACTTCAAAAATTCATCAATAACACAGAAATTAAACCACTTGAAGCAAAGAACCCCGAAGCATTAACTCGCTATATTAAATGGGTATCAACTGCTGTTTTAAAATCTGCTTCCTCCCCTTACAGCCAACCCACCGATACAACCCAAAATACAAATGTTCCTATCCCAAAAGCACCAGACACCAATTTAGGGGATATAAGTGATGTTTGGTAGGATACCATACCATGCCTCAAATAAAAAAATTCCCCTGGGATATTATTGGTACAACGGTGTTAGGAGCTTCACATAAACGTCACGGCTTCCCTAATCAAGATTTTTTGTTTTACTACAAAAAAGGCATTTTCTTTTTATCAATTTCAGATGGACATGGGAGCAGAAAATATTTTCGAAGTCATATAGGCTCACGTCTTGCTGTGTTTGCAGCAGAAGAAGTCATTAAAGAATTTACTGAAAAAATGGATAATACCACTAACCTTTCATCGATTAAAGAATATGCCGAGCTCCGACTTCCTCAGAGCATCATTAGAGAATGGGAAAAAAACGTTAGGAATGATCTCAAATCTAATCCCTTTCAAGAAAGAGAATTAACCTTTCTTGAAAAAAATGAAGGAATCTCAGTTCGGAAACAATTAGAAAATAATCCAATTATTGCCTATGGTGCAACTCTCCTTTCTGTTTTTATAACAAATACCTATATTCTTTACCTTCAACTTGGAGATGGGGATATTTTGATTGTTTCAGAAGAAGGAGAAACTTCTCGACCTTTCCCTAAAGATGAAAGACTCATCGCCAATGAGACCACATCCCTCATCACAAAGGACGCTTGGAAAGAATTTCGAGTTCAATTTCAGCGTCTCTCCGAGAATCCTCCAGCCTTGATTCTTGTCTCATCCGATGGTTACGCGAACTCGTTTTGTGATGAAGAAAGTTTTCTTCAAATCGGTTCGGATTTTCTTACCTTGATTCGTGCAGATGGACTAAAAAAGGTGGAACAAAATCTTCGCTCATGGTTAGAGGAAGCATCAGAAAAAGGATGTGGCGATGATATTTCTTTGGGAATCATTTCTCGTATTCAGCTTGCGAATCGACCACTTCCTATGCTCATATGAATAAGGAGGTTGATGCTTTTTGGAAGAAAAACCCAATGTTGTAATAATTCTTGCCCGTTGTAGTCAAAATCATCAATTGTACGGAATGAGAATGGAAGAAAAACTTACAGGACAATGGATGGCTGACTGGGCTTTTATAATTAAAGAAACAATGGCTAAAAAAGAAGGATATGATCGCACTGTAATCCATGGATCTTTCTTCACATATCAAACCTTTCCAGGCTGTCCTCATTGTCATGCGTTGAATTTTTTTCAGTGCGGGTCGTGCAAAAAAGTAACCTGTTGGAATGGTGAGAGCCGAAATGTAGTTTGCGCCTGGTGCGGAAACGAAGGAAAGCTGGAAGGAACTATTGAAAGTCTTGGCGCTGGTGATGATCGATGAAGGAATATTCCTTCTTAACTATAATAACCCAACTGATGATTTGTTTTTTATTAATAAGTTTTTATTGAAAGATATTAAATTTCCAAAACATAGAGGTGACAAGTTGTGAGCCATATATTTTCCGTTGGGCAAACTATTAAAACCATGACATCAGGTATAGACTGTATTATTAAAAGATATATTGGTGGCGGAGGTCAAGGTGAGGTTTATGAGGTTGAACTCGATGGGAAACCCATGGCCTTGAAGTGGTATTATCCAGAAACTGCAAAACCGGAACAGAAAAAAAGCCTTGAAGCAATTATATCATTCGGACCACCAAACGAGAAGTTTCTCTGGCCTATTGAATTAGCCACTGCATCTAATAATTCTGATTTTGGTTATATAATGCCTTTACGAGAAAAAAGATTTAAGAGTATTATGGATTTGATGAAGCGCCGAATTGAACCAACCTTCCGGGCTCTTGCAACCGCTGGCATTGAATTAACTCATGCCTTTCTTCAACTTCATTCAAAAGGGAATTGTTATCGGGATATATCCTTCGGGAATGTCTTCTTCGATCCTGATAACGGTGAAATTGTTATTTGTGACAATGATAATGTTGGAATCGACAACCAAACTTCAGCTAACGTTCTCGGCACCCCACGTTTCATGGCTCCGGAAATCGTAAGAGGAGAAGCTAAACCAAGTACTCAAACCGATCTTTACTCACTGGCAGCATTGCTTTTCTACATGCTTATGATCGCACATCCCTTAGATGGAAAGAAAGAATGTGAAATTAAATGTTTAGATACTCCCGCCATGAACAAACTATATGGAACTGAGCCAGTTTTCATATTTGATCCAAATGATGATTCCAATCGTCCTGTTCCCGGATATCATGATAATGCTATTATTTTTTGGTCTATTTATCCGCAATTCTTAAAAGACTTATTTATAAAATCTTTTACTTCAGGAATTAAAGATCCTCAAAACGGTCGTGTCCGTGAAAGTGAATGGCGATTGAATATGGTAAAGCTTCGTGATTCGATTATTTACTGCCAAAATTGCGGTGCCGAGAATTTCTATGATGAAAATATGCTGAAAACCAATGGAAAATTGAACCCATGCTGGCAATGCCAAAAAGACATTGTCCTTCCTCCACGCATACGAATTGAAAAAAATATTATTATCCTTAACCATGACACCAAGCTTTATCCCCACCATATTGATAACTCAAAAATGTATGATTTTTCCCAACCTGTTGCTGAATTAAGCAGGCACCCCCAAAATCCTAACATCTGGGGAATAAAAAACCTTTCTGATGAAAAATGGGTCTCAACTACAAAAGATGGTTCAATGAGAGATGTGGAACCTGGGAAAAGTGTATTGCTCCAAATTGGGACCAAAATAAATTTTGGAAAAAAAGAAGGAGAAATTCGATTATAAAATTTCATTTAAAAAAAAGAAATTATTTTAAATTAAGAATTTTTTATTAATATTTTAAAAATTGAAAAACTTTTAATTTTATGGAATTATTTGCTTTTTTATAAAGAATTTAAGCTCAATTTGGAGGAATCATTGAAATTGAGGAAAAAGAATAAAACTTCCATTAATCCTATTCCCAAACAAAAACTCAAGGATATCATCTCACAATACAGCCTTTCGATAATAGAAGAACCACAGCGATGCAAAGGACTTCTCTTAGATCTTTGTGGTAATTGCAAGAAAGAGATAAATGCCCTCATATTTGCTCTTAACTGTAAAATACCAGAGGAATTAGAGAGATCGAAACAAATCCCTTGGGAAATTACCAAGGTACGCCTCACAAAAAAACTTATTGATGAATATGGCCTGGTGGAAGAACTCTCTGAATGGGCAATCGAAGCTTGGGTAGAAGCGATAAAAACTCAGTCAGCTAAAATTAATTTTGAAAAAGCTATTTCTTTCTTCTATAGGGGAAAAGAAAATTTTAAGAAAGGTTTTTATGATAAGGCTTTTGAGGATTTTACCTTGGCGATTCAGGATTTTATCAAGGCGATTGAGATTGATCCGGAACTTGCTGAAAAGATTAACCCGAAACTTGCTGCTGCCTATTACAATCGAGGCGATGATTGCTTTTGGGAAGAAGATTATGATCAGGCGATTCAGGATTATACCAAGGCGATTGAGATTGATCCGAAACTTGCTGAAAAGATTAACCCGAAACTTGCTGAAGCCTACTATCTTCGAGGGAATGCCTACTACAATAAAGCTCTTTATGATCAGGCGATTCAGGATTATACCAAGGCGATTGAGATTAATCCGAAAGATGCTCTTTTCTATTACAATCGGGGTATTGCCTACCAAAATAAAAAACTTTAT
>JAAYUT010000621.1 GCA_012517485.1 Candidatus Atribacter fermentans | reverse complement strand
TCGTCTTGACCATTTCCTTTCTGCTCGAGTATAATTGCGGGTGACGTATCTGCCGATCAGATACCCACTGGCGATGGGGCTCGCCTAATGCCCAACGATGTGGCTAATAGCTCCTACCAAATTGAGCTGTCAAGGAAGCAAGCGGTAGGGGTTCCATAATCAAGCTGAAAGAATATTTACCCTTATTCCTCCTTATCAGAAGCTATTCCAACTGCTTACAATCTGCCAGCTCAAAATTCAAGTTCATGGTAGGTGATTAACCATGTTACGCAACATTCTACTCGTCTATCAACATAACAAGTTTTTCCAAAAAGCCTTTGAAGTGGCTTTGGATCTTGCAAAAAAATACCAAGCCCGGCTCCATTTTTTTGTTTTGATGAACCGTGATTATTTATCTTATCAATCATCGGTTGAAAGTGCCCCACAATTTCAAGAACTTCGTGAATTTCAAAAGATAGCGTTTCAATCTGGAATAGATTCAGTAATCTTTACTTCTTGTGGAGATCTGGCAGTGTCGGTTTCTCATTATGTGCAGAATGAACACTGTGACCTGGTCGTCATTGGGAAACGACACTTTCAACAAGGTCGAAATACGATTTATTTTGATGCTGTTGATTATCTTATAAAATATCTCGATTGTTCATTGATTGTTGTCAAAGACGCTATAACTCACCAACAATCCTCAAGCGAGGTGACCTTACAATGTTAACCCAAGCATATTCTCTTGAGAATGAACTAAAACAAACTTATTATGGATTCGTTGACTTCATCCGTGAAAAAGGATACCAGGATATTGCTGGGCGGATGGAAGAAGAATTGAAAAAGTTAGAAGACAATCTCTTTTATTTGGTCGTTCTTGGTCAGTTTAAAAGGGGAAAAACCACCTTAATCAACGCTCTATTGGGAGAAAACCTTCTTCCAACTGCAGTGGTTCCTCTCACATCAGTTATTACTCTCATTCGATATGGGAAAGAACGTTCAGTTGTGGTTCGTTTTCTTGATAATACTGAAAAGAATATCTCCTTTAACGAACTTTCTCTTTATATTACCGAGCGAGAGAATCCAAAAAACCAACGAGGTGTGAAGGTAGTCGAAATAACCATACCTTCACCTTTTCTGGATGGAGGAGTAGTGTTGGTCGATACTCCCGGAATTGGTTCGACCTTTCTCCATAATACCGAAACCTCTTATGATTTCCTTCCTCGTGCCGATGCAGCCTTATTTGTTTTATCAGTAGATCCACCATTAAGTGAAGCGGAAGGTCGTTACTTAAATGATATTGCATCTTCAGTTTCGACTATCTTTTTTGTACTCAATAAAATCGACTACCTTGATGAACCAGAGCGACTGGAATCACTCCAATTTAGTCAAACAATAATTGAATCATATTTAGGAAAAGGTGGAATAAAAATCTATCCGTTGGAAGCAAAGAGTGCTTTAACAGCAAAAATCGTATCTGATCAATTGGCTCTCAAACAGAGTGGTTTCACTGATTTAGAGAATGGACTCAAGAAATTTTTCCAGCAAAAAAAAGATCGAATCGGTTTCTTGGCAACCATCCGTAGGGGTTTAGGATATTGTCGTGAAGTAAAGGGATTAATAGAATTAGAAAAGAAAGCAGCAGAACTTCCCGCTCAAGACCTTGAAGAAAAAATACAACTTTTCGAAAATCAGTTAGAACAGGTTCACCAAAATCGAAAGGATGCCCTTTTTATTATGGAAGGAGAAATAAAAGGTTTGGTAAAAGAGGTCGAGGACGATCTTTCACACTTAAAGTCAGAACTGAAACCATTTGTTGATCAATCGATCAGCGAAGAAGCGCATAAATTCAATAATCTTTCAATTCAACAATTTCACCAAGAACTTGAAACCAGAATAAACGAACTTCTAACCAATCAATTTGAAACCTGGAAGGAAAAGGAAGAACAGAAAGTATCCACCCGTTTTGAGGCAATTCTCGGGCGTTTTGTTCAAAAAATGAATACTATTTTAAAAGTAGTCCAAAAGATATCAGCTGGAATTTTTAATGTCGAACTCTCAAATCAGCTCGAAATTGAATCTCTGACCAAAAAAAGTAACTTTTATTATAAATTTGGTCGTGAGGGAGCAGTTCTTATTCCAACATCCCTATCAATTTCGGCTTTTCTTCCTAGACAACTCGCCCTCAAAAGACTAATCCAGTCGGCTCACGACAATGCTCTCCAAGAAATTGAACGAAATTGCGGCCGGATACGTGCTGATTTTGCCGAACGGACCCAAAAGAGCTTTCTCTCATTCCGCTATACTTTTGAAGAACGGGTCGAAGAAATGATTCAGTCAATCCGAGACATTTTAAAAGATGCCCTGCGAAAAAAGAGTCTCAATGAGCAAGACTTTAACAATGCTTATCAAAAGCTTTTAAGCCAATTCAATCAACTTGAAAGATATCAGGATACCTTCTTATGGTTAGAATCTGAACTGAAAGCTATTGATTCAAAATAGTCCAGAATATTCTTCTGTTTCGCTTGATTTTTTAAGCTGGCCGGTGATTTCGATTGGATCGTAAACGCCGGCCAGCAAAATATTCCAATACTTCCTGCCACGAATTGCTTTCGTCAATGGTGATAGAGTCTTTTTTTACCCGATAGTCGAACTTCTTGATGAAAGATGATAAATCAGCTCCTATTTTTTTCAGATTTTCTTTGGTGAGCTTATTCATTTCTTGATAAATGGCCTTTTCACCTTGATATTGTTTAAGATGGACTGGACAAAAAAATACTCGGTCACCCCACTCTGATTTTAAATTGTTCCAGCGTTTGACCAGAGTTGTGTGAATATACTGTTCCTTTTCTTTCCAAGCATGACATAAAGGACATTCAGTCTCTTGAAGTTCCCTTTCATCCTTTTGAAAATGATGACGGAGAAGGTCATCGTAGATAATGCTGATCACTAAAACTGAAGGTCGGCTTTGAAAAATAAGCTGGATATGTTCCTGGCAAAAACCGTTCTGATTCCGAATCCGTTCTCGAACATTCGGATCATTGACGTTTTCATAGAAAAGGACATCAAGATAACGTTCCTCAAAACGGC
>JAAYUT010000620.1 GCA_012517485.1 Candidatus Atribacter fermentans | reverse complement strand
TGAGGAATAAATTCTCTCCAAAAATCAACAGATTCCCTCAATCGATTAATAATTTGAAGTGGATAATCAATAGAACTATTAAATATTTCAAAAGTAAGATAAATTTCTTTACATTTTGGAGGGAATTGGGAATTTGTAGGTTCTTGATATGAATGGACAAGAGCTTGGAGAACTTTTTTTGGGTGTACTATTCCTTTTAGATTGTTTTCCCTGGTAAAAGGTTGATGTGAAGATGTTCTTCCATTGGTTTGCTGTAAATGAATAATTGGAGAATAACACCCCATTGCCTTTAACCAAGAATAAAGATCACCATCATCTGGATCGGCAAAAAGATAGGGATATCGGTCCATTTCTGCTTCAATGAGTTCTATGAAGTTTGGTTTTGAGAGGAATGATGATTTACTGTTTTCAATTACAATTTTACGGACCGAATCAGAACCAAGCCAAAAATTCGATAGAAGATCATGAACATGAGTACAGGAAAACAATTCTTCTAATTGTTCTTGGCTAGGCCTCAAAAAACGTCTTTGGCCAACCATATGCCCGGTATCAAGAGCTATATAAGAAGGGAATTTTGATCTTTTATACACCTCTTTTAAATATTCAAAAGTGCCGTTAATAGTCCAAGGATATTGGTGAGGACTATACATTTGTTCAAGCATAAGAAGAACCGGTGATGGTGATTGACTTGAAGCAAATTCAATCAACAGCGATATGGTATCAAAAAGAAGATTTTTTGTTTCTTGATAGACTTCGGGATCTTGAAGGACAGGTTGTGAAAAAGCATGAACAAAAAAACCTAATCCGGCATTTAAAGTAGAAGCGACCTGAATGATTTCCTTAAACCATTTATTGACCAACCGGTCGCGAATTCTTCGATCGGGATGAAGTAAACCCAAGGTACGATAGGTTGAATATCCGGTAAAAAAATTGGCTACTTTTGATTGGTACTTTATTTGACTTTTTTCAACCTTTTGAATCCAATCTTTCAAATAATCCTTTCCCCCATAAAATGGATCGCATTCATTATCAGCACTTGCCTCAATATAATGAATACCCAATTCCTTTGATATCTTCATCCATTCATCTGGTTCGGTCCATCTTTTTATTCCGAAACAATTATCCAATGCCAAATATATCTTGGGATACATTTATCCTTCTCCATTCCTATTCATTATTATCCAATCTATTTTGATTTCTTTTGTCTTACATTTAATTCATTGAAGTGATTCATTTTGTGTTGTGGGGAAAGAGATGAAGAAACTTCTCATAAGCATTATCCCAGTAGCTTTTATTCCCCGGTTCATATCGATGAATTGATGAAGAACTGAGTGAGATTTCCCGCCCTTCCTTTAATGTTTTCACCTCCCCATCGGCTTTTAATTGCATGATGAAATTCCCCATTGAAGTTGTTTCTGTTGGTCCTGCAATGACTGGAATTCCTTTGGCATCAGCAATCCATTGACAGAGGGTTTTGTTCTGAGTTCCCCCACCTACAATATGGAGGAGTTCAAGATGATGACCACTTATTTCTTCCAACAATTCTAAATTGTAACGGAATTTTAATGTCAAGCTTTCATAAAAACATCGAGCAATTTCACCCATTGATTCAGGTACTTCCTGCCCTCTTTGCTGGCAGTCTTGTTGAATGACTTTGGGCATATCTGCCTGAGGTAAACCAAAAATTGGATTATCAACATCAATAAAGGTTTTGGATGGTTTAGCTTGAACTGAAGCCTGAACAATTTCATCCCAACTCAGGTCTTTCACATGTTCATTTTTCCAACGATTGCGACATTGTTGAATAATCCATAATGACGTTATATATTTCACCATCATATTTTTGCCTTCAGGGATGGCATTATTTCCATAACCTGATGAAAATACTTGATCGGATATTATTGGTTGGTCAGTTTGCATACCCATAATTCCCCAAGTTCCAAGACTTATAAAAGCCCAATGCTTTCCCTCATCAATGACTGGTATCCCTGCTACTGCTGATGCGGTATCGTGGGTTGCCGGAACAATAACTGGAACAGGATGAATCCCAAATTGTTCGCAAATACTGGCTTGTATTTCACCAATACGATCTCCAGGCATTACTAAATCATTCAAAATTGAAGGAGAAACCCCAATTCGATTGAGTATCTTTTCCTCCCAAGTTCGTTCATACTGATTGCATAAAAGTGTCATGGTAGCATTGGTATATTCATTACAGGCTCTTCCTGTTAAAAAATAATTTAATAAATCAGGGATCATGAGCATTTTCCTTCCACTTCTTAATTCTAATGCGTTGTCACACTTAAAAGAAAAAAGCTGAAAGATGCCCATTATTTCATTGGTTGAACCAGCTGAAAGTTCAAACAATTCTCTCTGAGGAAGAACATTATATAAAAGTTTTGAGCGTTCATGACGGTTTTTATCACGATAGGTTACTGGATTTGAAACCAATTTTCCTCGTTCATCAATAAAACCAAAATCACATCCCCAGGTTGAAATTGCCAAAGATCGAACATCAGGGTATTTTGATAAAGAAGCCTGTAATCCATTTATCAGTTCAGAAAATAAATGGAGAATATCCCAATATATTGTTTCAGTCACATATACTGGACCGTGTTCAAACCAATGGGTAACATCCATTGTTACTTTTTTCCCATCAAAATGTGCAACTATTGCTCTTCCGTTACTGGCTCCAAAATCAAATAT
>JAAYUT010000619.1 GCA_012517485.1 Candidatus Atribacter fermentans | reverse complement strand
TCTGCATCTTTGGTTTTTTTACTTTAAATCAGCTCTTCAGTATTCTAACAGTTCAAATCTCTGAACCAGTATATATTATATTTAATAATAGACTCTTATTCCAATTTTTGACACTTGAGGATGAAAATACTCTTCAGAAATAAATTCCCCCTTTAGAAAATGTGTTTAGGGGGATTTGAATTTATTTCTACTCCGTCATTGCGAGGAGCGTCCTATGCGACGTGGCAATCCCATTCTTTGAGTTTTTATAAAAAGAATCGAAAAAATGAGATCCTCACGCCCTCGTAAAACGAGGGCTCAGGATGACACCTTCGTTGTCAGATGAGATCCTTACGCGGGAAATCACTGCTCAGGATGACTGATGAAAGGCACATTCCCCTAACTCCCCTCAATAGGGGAATTTATAAGATAGTATTTTCAGGAAAGACTGGCATTATTTAAATTCCAATTGGACCCCCTTCTTCTGGTTTAAACATTTGTCGAAGCTTCCGAATCATAATGTCAGTTGCATTGATAAAAGCTTCTTCGGTCGATCCACCGATATGAGGAGTACATATTAAATTATCCATACATATCAATTCTTTATCACTTGGTGGTTCGGTTTCAAAAACATCTAAGGCAGCTCCAGCTAGATGGCCATTTGCTAATGCCTGCATAAGAGCTTTATGATCGATTACTTTCCCTCGAGAGGTATTAATCAAATAGGAACCCTTTTTCATTAATTGAATGGCTTCTGCCGATATCATTCCTTTGGTTTCATCGCTCATGATGACATGAAGCGAGACAATATCACTCACTGACAGCAAATCTTCAAGACGAACTGCCCTTTTTACATCATACTTCTCGAACTGATCATCGGGAAGGTAAGGATCATAAGCAACAACCTGAGCATTCATAGCTTTTACTATCGTCGCAACTCTCCGACCAATACCTCCAAAACCAACGATTCCCCATACCTTTCCTTCAATAGTCCGACCTGTATACTTGCTTTTTGCCCAATCTCCAGATTTTAATAGACTACAGGTTGTAAAAGCATATCTTAGCAAGGAAATGGCTAAACCAATAGTTAGTTCTGAGACGCTCGCCGCAGAAGCTTCAGGAGTATTAATGACTTTCACCCCTTTATTTTTACAAGCCTCCTTATCAATATTGTCAGTACCAACCCCGGGTCGGGCAACAACTTTTAAAACTGGTGCGTTTTGAATAATATTTGCTGTTACTTTTGGCTTGGAACGAACCACAAAAACTTGTTTATCTTGGATTTCTTGAATGATTTCATTTTCATCATCTGATTTTAAAATAGTAACTGGCCCGACCGCTTCACTTAGTCTTTTTGCCATATCCTCCGGTACTCCAGCAGCACATAAAACTCGAATTTCTTCATTCATGCTCATAAACCTCCCAAGCTTTACTTAAAGCCGCTTCGGTATTTAAAACTTTTCCCTGAGACTTAAAAGCTCGACCAAGAGTGATGAGAGTATTCGAAATATCAAAAGCATCAACGTATCCTAAATGACCAACTCGAATGATTTTCCCTTTTAGTTGACCTTGACCACCAGCTATGACTATTCCATTGTTACGGAAAAAGCTGGTGATTTTGCCAGCCTCGATTCCTTCGGGAACTATTATTGAAGTGACCGCCGGAGATGCGATTTTCTCATCCTTGACCATTAATTCTAAACCAAGTGCTTCTACACCAGTACGAAACATTTTAGATAAACGCAGATGCCGTTTAAAACAGTTTTCCAAACCTTCTTGTTTAATCATGTTCAACGCTTCATTTAAACCAAAGAGCAAAGTAACCGCTGGGGTATAGGGATTTTCTGGAGTTGGCTTTTTAAGAGATTTTAAAGCACTGGCTAAATCCCAGTAATACCGTGGACACTTTGCTTCCTGATTGTATTCCCATCCCTTTTTGCTTACACTAAAAAAGCATAAACCGGGAGGAGTCATAAGAGCTTTTTGTGAAGCAGTAATAACGACATCGATTCCCCATAAATCAGTTTTGCAATCGATCGCTACCAGCGAGCTCACCGCATCAACTAAATACAGAACATTATGTTTTTGACAAACTTCTCCAATTGACTTTAAATCCGAGTAAACTCCGGTTGATGTTTCGTTATGGGTTATAAAAACGCCCTTTACATCTTTCCCAGCTTCACTACTAAGGAGGAGATCGATGTCCTGAGCTGTAACTGCTTTTCCCCACTCACCTCCTAAGAGAATGGGTTGTAGCCCAAATATTTCAGCAATTTTTGCCCAGCGGCTTCCAAATTCTCCTATAATTCCAAACGCAACTTTATCGCCAGGAGAAAAGAAATTGACTACTGCTCCCTCCATAGCTCCGGTGCCTGCACCAGGGAAAATTAAAACGTCATTTTGCGTTTGGAATACATACTGCAATTTTTCAGTAACATCCTTCAAAAGAGTTCCAAAAGCTGGAACTCGATGGTGTATAATCTCCTGAGCCATTGCCAAAGAAACTTGCGATGGAACTTGGGTTGGTCCTGGTGTCATTAAAAAGGATGATTTCATAATCTTACCTCCTTATTCAGCTCGAATTAGATGATAGGAAATAATAAATAAAAACAAAAAAGCCCTCACCCATAGGGGCGAGAGCCAACTCGCGGTGCCACCCTTTTCAGTGGAATACCACCCTCAAAATTTTAACGCATATTGCGGTGAGAATTTCCATTCTTCTCACGGCTCCAGGGCGGATTCAAGGAACAAAAACACCGGTTTTCATCAACCACCGGCTTTCTGCTGTTTCTTCTTTCCTTTACTACTCCCCTTCGTTGCCATTCCTTTATTTACTTTTCCGATAATATAGCACACGCATTTGAAAAGTCAATAGGAATTGAATATTTATAGAATCTAAAAAACCTATTGCATTACTTCAGCAATTTTTTCTAAATTATCCTTCATGGTTTCCAAAAAAGGAACATCTGGAAATGACCCAAGAGGATCAAGAATAATA
>JAAYUT010000102.1 GCA_012517485.1 Candidatus Atribacter fermentans | reverse complement strand
TAAAATATGACAATGATAAAAATGAGTGGAAGTAGTTGTGTAAACATACTTCCGGTTGGAGCTGCTCCCGGTGCCGTACTCCCAGTTGCTGTACCGCCGGTGGCTGCGTAAGCTATTGATGTAAAGAAACCCATATTCAAATCACTCCTTTAAAAATTGTTTTATGAATTTATAATCTGTCCCTGAAAACGTGCCAAGAGATCAGACGACAAATCTCGAAAAGAACTGTCTAAAATGGCCTTACGAATACGATTCATTAACTCTACCATAAAAAAAAGATTGTGTATAGTAGCCAGTTCAGCAGCTAAAATTTCTCCAGCTTTAAACAAATGACGCAAATAAGAACGTGAAAAATTCTGGCACGTATAACATTGACATTGGGGATCTATTGGATTGGAATCTCGAGAATATTCAAGTCGATCGATATTCATTCTTCCTGACCAAGTTAATAAAGCTGAGTTTCGTGCGTTCCGAGTGGGAAGAACACAATCGAACATATCAATTCCTCTTCTTACTCCTTCGATGATGCTATCCGGTGACCCAACTCCCATGAGATACCGAGCTTGCGATTCGGGCAAATAAGGCTCGACTTCATCAATCATCGCATACATGATCGGTTTGGGCTCTCCGACACTTAGCCCCCCAATAGCATAACCATCAAAACCAATTCTTACCGTTTCTTCGGCACTATACCTTCTTAACTCGGGAAGAGTCCCTCCTTGTATAATTCCAAATAACATTTGCGATTCCGATTGAAATGCTTCCCGACATTTTTGAGCCCAAACCAAAGTTCTATCGGTTCCAATTTTAACATGATAGTCACTTGCTGGGTACCCAACACATTGATCAAGAATCATAATTACATCAGCACCAATGTCTTGCTGGATTTGCATTGATGTTTCAGGAGTAAAGTAGTGAAGAGATCCATCTAAATGAGACCGAAAAAGAGCCCCTTGATCATCAATTTTTACTAAATCGGAAAGACTGAAGATTTGGAAACCACCGCTATCGGTGAGTATAGAACCATCCCAGGACATAAAACGATGCAGACCACCCATCTCGCGTATTAATTCTTCTCCTGGCCGGAGATGAAGATGATAGGAATTTCCCAACAGCATTTTCACCCCTATGGCCTTTAATCGATCAGGAGCCATAGCTTTTACGGTTCCCTGAGTTCCAACCGGCATAAATACAGGAGTTGGGACGTCACCATGAGAGGTATGGAGTAATCCAACCCGGGCTTTGGATTGTTCGTCTTGATGCAAAAGTGTAAAAGGTTTCATTCCTGTTTTTTCTCCCTTTTTCAAATAAAACGTAATCATTTGAAAGGTTTCAATGGTTATTAAGCTTTTTTATTATACTGTTAGAAAATGAAGGTTGCATCCCCAAAGCTGAAAAAACGATACTGTTTTTCAACAGCTTCTTGATAAGCAGCTTTCATAAATTCAGTTCCAGCAAAAGCACAAACTAACATAAACAAGGTGGAACGAGGAGTATGAAAATTGGTAATCATCGCATCAACCACCTGAAATGAAAAACCTGGATAAATAAAAATATCAGTTTCTCCTCTCTGTTCAACTATTCTTCCCTGCTGACGATAAATTGATTCAAGAACACGAACCACTGTTGTACCAACTGCAATTATTCGACCTCCATTATTTTGAGTTTCTCGAATGATCTTAGCCGTCTTCTGATCCAGTTGGTACCATTCCCTATGCATTTGGTGTTCCTCGATGGTTGAGGTTTTAACTGGGAAAAAAGTTCCAGGACCTACATGGAGAGTGAGGGAAGCAAATTGAATACCTTGATTTTTGAGCTTATCGATTAATGACTGAGTAAAATGCAGTCCAGCTGTTGGAGCTGCGACTGAACCTTTGTGCCGAGCGTAAATGGTTTGATATTCTTCTAATTTTATATTGGGCGTTTTAATATAAGGTGGTGTTGGTGTCGTTCCATAATTAAAAAATATTTCATCTTCTTTTTCCGGTGGAAAAGAAGGACGAAGGAGCCACCAATCTTTTTCTCTCCCTTCCACTTGCCAGAATATTTCTGGATTCCCTAAAAGGGATAGAATGGTTCCTTTCTTAACCCGCTTGGAATGATTAAGCATGCAAGCCCATAGCTCTTGGAGTCGATACAGAAAAAGAAGTTCGACTTTCCCTCCGGTTGGATTCTTTTGAGTATAAAAACGGGCTGGAATCACTTGTGTATCATTAATAACTAAAAGGTCTTTCGGCTTTAAGTACTGACCTAAATCAAAAAAATGACGGTGTTCAATATTATGAGACCGGCGATTGATGACCATTAATCGACATTGATCTCGTGGGAAAACCGGTCGCTGGGCGATGAGTTCATCAGGAAGATAAAAATCAAACAGATCAGTTGAAATCATTTAAAGCGAGCCTTTTTAATTTCACAACCAGGAAAATAGTGAAGCAAAATTTCCTGATAAGAATAGCCTTCCATAGCCATTCCCCGAGCTCCCCATTGGGAGAGACCAACCCCATGCCCGTATCCTTTCCCTCTAAATAAGTAATCAGAATTGTTACGATATAAAGTTTCGGGATGATGAAGAGTTTCAAGAGCTTCTTTTTCTTCAAATTCATCTATCGGTTTCGTTGGAGAAGGCTGTTTCATTCGACTTGAATTTGATTTTTGTCTTTCTTGCTCTCGTAGACGTAAAAAAGTGAAAATATCGTCAAGATTCCAATCTTTGTCTAACATTTCCCGATAATCTGGGTTTTCATCGCTGCTATCCGGATTTTTAGCAGCTGTAACTGGTGGAGAGGGAAATAGAGTCACTTGGGGTTTTGGTGTTGGTTTGGCTGGTATCATGGTTTTATTTATGGGTGTCATTTCAAAAAAGGTACTTGGAAGTCGATCATATCCTAAGGCTTCCCGCACTTTACTGGCTGGAATTCGGTATTTTTTAAGGGTCGTTTGAATTAAAAACTCGCTTACTCGTTGTTTCCCAGAGTTCGGTTGAACTTGAACATCGACGATAGAACCCTGAATAAACCCAGCTTGTTGTAAAGCTTGAGTTAATTCCTCAGAACTTATTTCCACTTCCCATTGGGCATGTGGAGAGTCGTTTTCCCAGGGCGAAAGAACACTGACTAAGTAAGGAACATTCTTTCCCCATACATTGAAAGCTGAATCGGTACATCC
>JAAYUT010000101.1 GCA_012517485.1 Candidatus Atribacter fermentans | reverse complement strand
GGCGGGGAGGGTGCCTTTTGTTTTTTTATTGATTACCCTGAGACAATGAATAAGGAACATTAAAAAATTTTGATAAATGAGATTGCCACGTCGCATAAGACGTTCCTCGCAATGACGGAGTAGGAATAATTTAAATCCCCCTAACCCCCTTTTTGAAAGGGGGAAATTGATTTCTGAATAGTATTTTCATCCTCAATTGGTGCTACCAAAGTAGCATGAGGGTCTATCCTGAAAATACCATTTCAACCAATTCCCGTATATTGGCTTCTCCCTTTGGATAAGGGGAGATTGAGAGGGATTCGATTTTTTATCTCATTCTTTCAAATCCCCCTTACCCCCTTTTTTAAGGGGGAATTTAACTAGAATATAAATATTTTCATCCTCAACTGGTGCTATTAGGAACATGAACGTCTATTCCTATGATAAAGACTTCGATAAGATTGAAGGTATTACCCAGCTAGAACCTTAAAAAAACGTTGAGTTGTTGAGAGGTTGAGTTGGCAAGAATGGAAAAATGAGATTGCCGCAACTTCGGAATGAGAGATTTTGGGGCGACAAATTGCTTTTGTAGTCACATATATGTTATAATGAGGCTACAAAGATTAGAAATTTTTTCAGGAGAAATCAATGGTGAAAAAAGCTGGAATTCGAGAATTAAAGAATCACTTGAGCAATTATTTAGAAAAGGTGAAATTCGGAGACAGCATTATTATCACTGAAAGATCAAAACCAATTGCACGAATTACTCCTATAGGTTCACCGACATCCTCAAAAATGTTGGAATTGGTTGAACATCACATAGTAAACTGGGATGGGAGAAAGCCAAACGGTTCAAAAGATATCGTGCAATTAAAGGGGAAGAAATCTATTTCGCAATATGTTGCTGAAGAAAGAGAAAGATGATTGCCTATTTCGATACCAGTGCATTGGTTAAGTTTTATATTTTTGAGGAAGGTTCCGATATTGTAAAAAGTATTATTGAAGAATCGGAGTCAGTTGTCACCTCAAAAATTGCTTATATCGAATCGCTTTCGGTTTTTTCTCGATTGAAAAGAGAAGGGATTATTACCGAAAAGGAGTTTCGAAAATTATTAAAAAGTTTTATTACCGATTGGGATAGTTATGTAACTGTAGAAGTTACTGACCGGATATTAAAGATATCCGGTCACTTAGTTGAACTTTATCCTCTCCGGGGGTTTGACGCTCTTCACCTGAGTTCCGCTCTTTTTGTTCAAAGAGAAATTGGTGAAGATATGACATTCGTTTGTTACGATATGAGACTATGGAGGGCAGCTGTTGAAGAAAGTTTTAAGGTTATTCCGGAAAGATTAAATGGATAGACCACCGTGCTGCTACGCAGTACCAGTTGAAAATGGAAATTTACAATTGTCGAGTTGTTGAGTTGGAAAAAAGTTAAGAGGGAAGATTTTTTACGACTTACAACTCACTCCTTAAGACTCACTGATTCTAATAAATGAGATTGCCACGTCACTTCGTTCCTCGCAATGACGGAGTAGGAATAAATTCAAGTCCCTTTAACCCTCTTTTCTAAAGTGGGGAAATTCTTTTTTCCTCGCCCCACTGTGGGAGAGGGTCAGGGTGAGGGGGTTATCTATTTTCATCCTCAACTAGTGCCACGAAAGTGGCATGAGGGTCTATTTTGGAAATAAAGAAATGGGTGAAAAATTGAACAGAAAAAATGAGAAAGGCACACCCCCCTGAATCCCCCCTCAATGGGGGAATGAATTCAATAATTCCCCTCCGTGGAGGAGTGCTGCTTCGCAGCGGGGAGGGTGCCTTTAGTTTTTGATGGTTATCTTAAGAAAAGGATTAAGATGTATAAAGATGAGATCTTCACGCCCTCAAAAAGCGAGGGCTCAGGATGACGTCAGTTGCGTCAGATGATGCCTTCGAAACATCAAACAATGAAACCTTGGAACATCATTTTCACTACTATTTTCTATTCGGCTTACGGTTCACCGTTGACCGTTCACGATTCAAGGTATTTTCGGGAAAAAAAAATTGAACTGACGGATGGATTGTTAAATCAATTTAAATTTTATAAAATGAAAAGAATAAAGTAGAGAGGTTTTAAGTATGGCGAGAACAACGGTTGAAAAAAGAGTGACTGATTTAGAAAATACAT
>JAAYUT010000618.1 GCA_012517485.1 Candidatus Atribacter fermentans | reverse complement strand
ACAACCGATAATTACCTACGATCGTTGTTCAACTGGTGCAGAGGCATATCTTAACTTAGCCAAGGAAGTGTTAGCAAGAGATGGTAAGAAAAAGTCTTGGTAAAGGGCTTGATGCTCTAATTCCTGGTGTTGGAAATCTTGGAGCACGGTCAATTCAGGAAATTGACGTTCAACTTATTCATAGTAATCCTTTCCAACCCAGAATTCAAAAAAATGATGAGAGCTTAGAGGAACTTGCTGAGTCAATTCGTATTCATGGCGTTCTCCAACCGATAATAGTAAGAACTGATGAAACAGGATATGAAATTGTAGCAGGAGAGAGGAGATGGAGGGCAGCTCAGAAAGCAGGTTTGTCAACGATTCCTGTTATAATTGAAGAAGCGAATGACCAAAAAAAATTGGAAATCGCATTAATTGAAAATTTACAAAGAGAAGATTTAAACCCCTTAGATTTAGCCAAAGGGATACACCGTTTGATGATAGATTTTGAGCTCACCCAAGAGAATATTTCAAAAAGATTGGGAAAAAAGAGGCCCACTATCGCGAATTTACTTCGTCTACTTGATTTACCTCAAGAAATACAAAGAATGCTTGAAAAAAACCAAATTTCATTCGGTCATGCTCGAGCATTGCTTGCCATTGAAAGTCAAGATTTGAAGATTCAACTTTCAGAAAGAATTATACGAGAGAACCTTTCTGTTCGTGATGTTGAAGAAATAATACATGATATGAAAAAAGAAACCGATGAAACTGGAGTTTCTATAAGTTTGAAAAAGAAAAAAGAAATTAAAAATGATCAAAAGGATTCAGAAGCTTCTTTTATAGAGGAGAATTTGACAAGATATTTAGCAACAAAAGTGAAAATAGCTAAAAAACGAATAACCATAGAATATTACGGAGATGAAGACCTCCATCGCATTTATAATTTAATAACTGGCAAAGAAGAACCGTTTTAGGGGTGGATATATGCCTTCAAAAGAACCAAAAGACTTAACAGTATTTTGGATCAATCCCTTGAAGGGACAAATGAAAAAAATTAACCTTCGATGGAAAACAATTCTTCTTGGCTTATTTTTAGTTATTTTAGGAATCGGATTTGGTGTTGGGGGAATTCTTTGGTATAACAGTAAAATTAAGTGCGAATTGGGAAACATGGTTGTCCACTTACAGGAATCTAAAAGTGAATTGGCTTCCTTAGAAATCAAGAAAAAGGAGCAAGAACAAAAATTAGAGGAACTTGCCAAAAAGGCTGATCAAATTATTCAAGAGATGAATCAGCTCCGTGAATTAGATCAAAAGGTCAGAAGATTGTTAGAAAAGGATTTACAATCACAATTAAAAAAATATGGGATTGATCTTGGTTTTTCTGCGGCTTCAAACGAATTATATATACCGGTACAAATGTTTATTAATCCCAATTTGGATAGTTTCCCTTTTGGAATGGGCGGGCCAAACTATATGTCATTTTCGAGTGTTCCAGTTTCTTCTCCATCGCTTCGACCAACAATAGATCCGGGATTTTATAATAAAGCAAAAGGTTTAGAAGATAATCTTGCCTGGCTTCTTGCTGAAATGATGGTTCGAGAAAAATCCTTTAATGAAATAATACAAGTGGCAGAAAAAAAAGACAAATTAATCACAATGGTTCCAATGCGTTGGCCAACCTGGGGAAGGGTTTCATCGAGTTACGGTTGGAGAAAAGATCCCTTTACCGGACGCAAAGCTTGGCATACTGGTGTGGATATTGCAGCACCTGCCGGTAGAAATGTCGTTGCAACAGCAGCAGGGAAGGTAATTTTTGCGGGTTGGAATGGAAATTATGGAAGATGTGTAATCATTAGGCATCAATTTGGGTATGAAACCGTTTATGGGCACTTATCGAAAATTCACGTTGATAATGGTGAAGAAGTAAAAAAGGAAACCATAATTGGGAAGGTAGGTTCTTCTGGACGGAGCACAGGCCCTCACTTGCATTATGAAGTACGAAAGTATGGGACAGTAATAAATCCTTGGCCTTATTTGCCGTAAAGTATGATGTTTCAGGTAATATTCTGTTTATGAAAGATTTTTTAAAAATTGAACTTTGTTTTACAAGCAAGTTAGTGTAATTAAGATCTTTTTAGTTCTGCGAATTGACTTCTTATAATCCTTTTTTTAAACTTCTACAAGGTTAGATATATTGGTATTTCAAATGATTGGATTTTTTACTGCTCTGTTATTGCGAGGAACGAAGCGATTTGGCAATCTCATCCACCCACTCCGTCATTCAGGCTGTGTCACAATTATTTGGTGAATTTTTTACCCCCACTTATGTTCATATTTTATAGTATTATCTGGAATAGATAGCCGAAAAAACTGAAAAAAATATACTGTATCCTCCACTTTTAAGCTATTATTGGCATATGAAAGGGATTGTGACACAGTCTGAATGACTGAACAGCAATAAATTCAGATCCCCCTAATCCCATTTTCTAAAGGGGGAAGTTGATTACTGAACATTGTTTTCATCCCCTATTGATAGAGCTATGTGGCATGAGGTTTAATCCTGAAAATATCTTCAAATTATTTAGTTCCCCACTTGTAAGCTTTCTTCCCTGTTCCTATCAAGGAAAAAATATGAATTAGAGGAAGTTTATAACAAATACGAGCTTAAAACATGAACATAGTTTGCCCGTTCGAAGCGCTCTGGTTCTTTTACTGATTTTTGACTCATGCTTCCCTGCATTTGTTGAATTGAATGATACTCGTGTTCTTCCATCCAGTTCACCAAGTCATTAAGAATAGATT
>JAAYUT010000100.1 GCA_012517485.1 Candidatus Atribacter fermentans | reverse complement strand
TTTTTCTTTTAGTAATGGTATTATGCTTCGGAATTGGTATGGGTCTGGTGTCGGCCGAAGAAGTTACGCTCACCGTTACCTGGGCGGCTTGGACGCCAATGGATACCTTAATAGCATTAGCCGAAGAATTTACTGCACAAACCGGCATAAAGATTAAAGGAGATCCTATACCGTGGGGGCAGTATCATGATAAAGTATTCACCGAATTTGCTTCAGGAAAAACCAGCTTTGATATTGTCCTCCCCGATTCTCAATGGATCGGAGAAGCGGTAGTGGGAAATCATCTTCTCGACATTACCGATTGGTTCAACAAAACCGTTAAAAAAGAAGATTTCTATGATGTGTTCATTCAGTCATTTTGTGAATACCCCGATGGAAGCGGTAAGTATTACGGTGTGCCCGCTTTAGGTGATTTCTGTGGAATGGCCTACCGGAAAGATTTGTTTGATGATCCCACAGAACAAGAAGCTTTTAAAGCAAAATATGGGTACGATTTAAAAGTTCCAGAAACTTACACTCAACTGAAAGATATCGCTGAATTCTTCACTCGTCCTGACAAAAACTTATATGGAGTTGCTCTCTGGCAAGCACCGATTCCATCTGGTGGATTGGTGGATGAATTTTTGGCTGTTTTCTGGTCTTTCGGTGCCGATTTATGGGATCCGAAAACCGGACAAGTGAAGGGGATATTAAATAGTGAAAAAGGAGTAAAGGCAGCCCAGTGGTGGCTTGATATGTATAAATTCTGCCCACCCGGATCGACCAACTACAGCATGGATGAAGCCAATACCGCCATGCAGCAAGGTTTGGTAGCTATGATGGCAACTTACCTCGCATTTTATCCTGGTTTGGTTGATCCAAATATGTCCATGGTGGCGGATAAAATTGACTTCATGCCAACTCCGAAAGAAGAACAATGGTGGATTCAGTTAGGTGGACAGGGAATGTCTGTATCCGCTTACTCACCCCATAAAGAGGAAGCCCTCAAATTCATGGAATGGTGGCTTTCACCAGAAACTCAGTGGAAATGGGCTCAAGCAGGTATGTTCAGTTGTATGAAATCTATTGTTGAAGATGATAAGTATCTTGAGTATGCTCTGGTTAATAAAGTAGCTCGTATAAGTTACCCACATCTCCGTGATTTTTGGGAAATTCCTCAATACAACGAGATGGGCACTTTTATGGCTGAAACACTGAATGCTGCTGTTCTTGGAAAATACACTGCTCAGGAGGCCATGGACATCACAGCAGAAAAACACGAGGAAATTCTTAAAAAGGCTGGGTATCCTTTGAAATAATTTGAATGACACTCTATTTCCCTCTCCCGGAAATTTCCGGGGGAGGGATTTGCGATATTTTTATTTTGGTAGGGAATCGGAGTGATGCAATTGGCCAGTATAAAAAAAAGTTGGATGAATCAGATTTCTGATCGTTCCATGCTCTATATGTTTTTACTACCCACTTTTGCTTTCTTGTTGTTTTTGGTCGTATTTCCTTTAATTTGGTCACTCTATCTCAGTTTCTGTGATTATTCTGCCAATACAGCTAACCCGCCGATTTTTACTGGAGTTGCGAATTATACCTATCTTTTCCGTCAAACCGATGTTTGGGAACGATTTATTCGAACCGGTCAGTTCGTAATCGAAGCAGTTATTATTGAATTTTTTTTAGGATTTCTGATTGCTATGCTTTTAAATCGAGAATTTCGGGGGAAAAGACTTTTAACCACTCTCTTTATCTTACCTATGATGTTTTCTCCAGCGGTTATCGGTAAATTTTTCCGTTTTATGCTCGATACCAATTGGGGTATCGTCAATTATATTTTGGGTCAGGTATTTGGAATTCAAAAGATTGCTTGGACGACCAGCTATGAATACGCCCTGTCTTCCATTGTGCTCACTGATGTCTGGATTTGGACACCGTTTATGATTCTTTTGAGCCTTGCTGGTCTTTCCAGTGTTCCGAAATATCTTTATGAGGCTGCCGATGTCGATCGTGCTTCGGCGTGGTTTAAGTTTCGATACATCACCCTCCCTTATGTCGCACCCATTTTAACCCTGGCAGCACTCTTTCGGACTATGGATGCTTTTCGCTTTTTTGATGTGGTCTATGTTCTCACCGAAGGTGGACCGTCTTATGAAACACAAATTATCCCCTTTTATATTTATAAGCTCGCCTTTTCTTACTGGAATACTGGGATGTCGTGTGCGTTGGCTTATATTCTATTGATCATCATCATTGCCCTCAGTAATATTTATGTAAATTACCTCAATAGTGTGAGAAGGGCATAGGAGGGCTTCCATGAATGAATTTGTCAGAAGACGATATAAAGACCGGGTCATCGTTCTTATTTTGGTGATAATGCTCATTATCTATCTCTTTCCTATTTACTGGATGTTTTCAACGGCAACCAAATCGAAAGCCGATGCTTTTTCACTCCCTCCCAAGTGGTCTTGGAAACCGAATCTGGATAATTTTAAGAATATCTTTATGACTGGTGCCGGTGGGGCACTGGGAAAAACCAAGGTGGAAACCAAACCGAGACCATCAGCTTTTTTCCGTCAGCTCATGAATAGTATTGTCATTTCCTTCATAAGTACTCTCTTAGCTACCTTTTTGGGTAGTCTCTCCGGCTATGTTTTTTCCCGAATGACGGTGCGTGGGAAAGACGATCTTCTTTTCGTTGTGTTAAGCAGCCGAATGTTGCCTCCGGTCGTCATTACAATACCATTAGTGATGATGTATCGAACCTTGGGTCTTTTTGATACTCGCTTGGGACTCATTATTATGTATACTGTTTTTAATTTAGCTTTTTCAGTTTGGATGATGAGAAGTTTTGTCGATGATATCCCTCGTGAATACGAAGAAGCAGCTTTAGTAGATGGATATTCTCGATTTCAAGCTTTTTTTAAATTCATCTTTCCTGAGATGAGAGTAGGTATGGTTGCAACCGCAATTTTTAGTTTAATTATGACCTGGAATGAATTTACCTTTTCACTGTTGCTCACCGGAGAGAATGCACGAACTGCAGTTCCTTCCATTGCACTTTCCTTAGGAACAGCTGGAGTCAATTGGGGTCAAATTGCTGCAGGATCTTTTCTAATGGTTATCCCGGTGGTGATTTTCACCTTTTTACTCGGAGGAAACTTGATCCGGGGCTTTACTTTCGGAGCAATAAAGGAGTAGATGGGTATGAAATTTTTCGCTCGATTAAAAAAATATATGGAGCCTCTCTCCATTTTTTTAATTATATTTGGAATTTTCAGTCTTTGCCAACCCTTCGTTTTTTTTCTTTATCATTATGGATTTGCTTTTTTGGGTATTGGGACTGGTCTTTATACTATCTTTTCTCATATACCCTCTTTGCAGAATCTTGAAGATCTCTCTTATACAAAAAATACTGAGGAGGTTTCCTGATGTCCTCAGTGACCGTTGATCGGCTCTATAAAAGATATGGAAAAGTGGAAGCGGTCAAAGAAGTATCGTTTATAGTTGAAGAAGGGGAATTTGCTGTTTTGCTTGGTCCTTCTGGATGTGGAAAAACGACTACTCTCCGCTGCATTGCTGGTTTGGAGATTCCGAACGGTGGAACCATCAGATTCGATGATGAAGACGTAACCAATTTAAGCCCGGCAGCCCGGAATATTGCTTTTGTCTTTCAGCTCTATGCTCTCTACCCACATCTTTCTGTTTATGATAATATTGCTTTTCCGCTCCGTGCTGAAAAACTCGCAAAAGAGGAAGTAAAAAGACAGACTGAGGAAGTATTAAAACTTCTGCAGATAGAGGATGTTCAAGACATGAAACCCCGTAAGTTAACCAGTGGTCAAAAACAGAGAGTTGCTTTAGGTCGAGCAATCGTTCGAAGACCGCGAGTATTTTTATTGGATGAACCTCTTTCCAATATTGATGCTAAGTTGCGAGAGATGACTCGAGCTGAGTTGAAGAGACTCCAAAAAACAATTGGAGCCACGACTCTCTATGTGACCCATGATCAGGTGGAAGCGATGACTATGGCTGATAAAATTGTGGTGATGAACTTCGGAGATATTCAGCAAATTGGAACTCCTCACGAAGTTTACCATTATCCAGCAAATCTTTTTGTTGCAAATTTTATTGGGAGTCCAGGTATGAATTTCATCTCGGGGAAGATTATCAATGAACTGGGGAAAGTACTCATTGAATTGCCGGGACAACTCAAAGCAAGCCTGAATGCGAAACAGAAAGGCGCTTTATTACAAACGAATCAAAATCGTGATGTGGTTTTAGGAGTGCGTCCGGAGGATGTGAAGGTATTTCCTCAAAAAGAAAACTTTTATCCGGCTGAGGTGTATGTTTTTGAACCTTTAGGTGTACAAAACGTCGTCACTCTAAAAATTGCTGATACTCTCATCAAGGCGACCCTTCCCGGAGATGTTTTTCTTCAAATTGGTGAAAATGTAAGTGTTTCCTTCCAAGAAATACGGATTTTCGACAAACAGTCGGAAAAACTTATTGCATAGGTGAAAAATTCATGTCTCATCTTTCTTTGGTCAACCTGACTAAAAAATACGGAAAAGTAACCGCTATTTCACGCTTGAATTTAGAAGTTGAAAATAGGAAAATTACGGTTTTATTAGGACCAACTGCTGCTGGGAAGACAACTACCCTTCGTTGTATTGCGGGTCTCGAAAAACCACAAACTGGAGATATTTTCATCGATGGTGAAAGGATCAATGATTTGCCACCAAAAGATAGGGATGTCGCCTTTGTTTTTCAAAACTTTTCTCTTTATCCTCGTTATACAGTTTTTGAAAATATTGCTTCACCGCTCCGGATTCGGAATATTTCGAAAGATGATATTGATAAAAATGTAAAACGAGTGGCGCATATGCTCCATATTGAACATTTACTTGAGCGAAAACCAATTTTTATCAGTGGTGGTGAAATGCAGCGTGTGGCTATCGCCCGAGCCTTGGTCCGCAATCCCCGGGTTTTTCTTCTCGATGAACCACTAACCAATTTGGATGCTAAAATTCGGGAAGAAACTCGAACCGAGTTGAAAAGACTTCAAAATGAAACCGGCGCTACTTTTTTTTACGCCACTCCAGATCAAACTGATGCGCTCTCTATCGGTGACCGTATCGTCATCATCAATGAAGGGCACGTCATACAGATCGGTTCGCCCTATGAGATTTATCACCAACCAGCGAATCTTTTTGTGGCCGACTTTGTTGGAAGTCCAGCTATGAACTTTTTGCCTGCCCTCTATTCCGAAAATGGTTGTATTGATGTCGGTCCAAATTTGATGAAAATCCAACTTTCCAAGGAAAAAATTGAAAAATGTCGACAAACACTTACTAGTCAGGAAATTATTATTGGCATTCGTCCGGAAGATATAACGATATCCTTGGAAAAAAATGAGCAGTCGTTTTTGGCTCAAGTTGAGTTAATCGAACCCTTGGGTGTTTCTCAGATTCTTCAATTAAAATTGAATTTTTTATCAATACGAGTTCGTTCTGAAAAGAATGTAAATATCGCTCTTAATTCTTCAGTATACTTTACGATTAAAGAAACCAAAATCCATGTATTTGATAAAAAGACGGAAAAACGTATTGCTTAAAAAAATTGTAATTTAAATAAATTAGGAGAGGATTATGAAAATTGGTTTGTTTTTGGTTCAATTTTTTCACCTTGATTTCGATCAGGTTCTTGATCTCGTAGTGAAAAACGGTTTGGAAGCGATTGAGATTGGTACTGGTAATTATTGTTTTCAGCCACGTCACTGTAATCTTCAGGAAGTTCTTTCCAGTCCAGGAAAGATCAATGAAATGAAAATGAAAATTCATGATCGTGGATTGATTATTAGTGCTCTTTCTTGCCATGGGAATTCTCTACATCCTCAAAAAGCCATTGCAAGCCAACACCAAAGGGCTTTTCGCGATACCATAATTTTAGCTGAAAAGTTAGGAGTTAACCGAGTCATTAATTTTTCTGGTTGTCCCGGAGATTCCGAAACCTCTCAGTATCCAAATTGGGTTACTTGTCCTTGGCCAGATGATTATACCAAAGTTGTTCAATGGCAATGGGAGGAAAAAATATTACCTTATTGGGAAAAAGAAGTGATTTTTGCTCGAGACCATGGGGTCAAAATTTGCATCGAGATGCATCCAGGTTTTGCAATTTATAATCCGGATACCCTTCTTCGCCTTCGTCAAATGGTGGGAGATACCATTGGAGCAAATTTTGACCCAAGCCATCTCTTCTGGCAAGGTATTGATCCAGTGATTGCAATTCGCTATTTAGGAAAAGCTATTTATCATGTTCATGCCAAAGATGTAGGACTCGATTCGATTAATGCTCCTCGAAATGGAGTTTTGGATACGACTCCCTATCATCAGTTTGATAAACGTTCTTGGATTTTTCGAACGGTTGGATATGGACATGACGAGAAATGCTGGAAAGATATACTTTCTGCTCTTCGAGTTGTAGGGTACGATGATGTTTTATCCATTGAACACGAAGATATTATGGCATCTTTGGAAGAAGGATTTCAAAAGGCTGCCTTATTTTTAAAAACAATCAGCTTAAAAGAGAAATATGGAAAAACCTGGTGGGATTCGTAATAAGATCTTAAGCTTATTTTGAAGGATGCAAGAATTAGAAATAAGAATCGTTTCCATTTTTTCTATTAAAATTTAAAGAGAAATATTAAACTTTTTCTAAGAATGACCGATATAATTGATTAAAGAGAGAAATGGGAGTTACTCATATGAAAATCTCGGAAGCGCAAATTCAAAATGTTATAAAGATTTATAAAGAAAAAAAAATGAAGAAAAATCCTGAAACAATTACGAATAATAATATTTTGTTTAATAATCCTACATTGGTTTTAGTTTCGTTTGACTTGAAAAAATATCACGCCAAATATCGAGAAATACCGAGTATCCGTGAAAGCTTGGTTCAAGAATTAAAAGAAAAAATTCGATGCGGAACCTATCATGTTCATGGTCTCGATATAGTCGAAAAATTAATTGGTCGGGAAGCTGCTGATTTATTGAGTGATATATCAGATAATGAATGATTTTTTTCGAGAAACTGGATAGTTTTATAATAATGGATTTATTTTTAGAGATTCCTCTTTTTTAGGTCATTTTTCTGCCCTTTCAATTCTTCTGTAAAATTCCGAATTTTAAAAATTTTTATTTCCATTACGATTGAAAATATATTTATATTTAAAATTCTACTATTAGAAAACTCGAAGATTAAAAAGTAAAGTTGAATAAGGAATATTTTCACTTTTTTGAACGTTTGCTTCTCAATGGAGATATACAACAATGATTTAAAATAGGGGGCTTGACGTCAAATGAGATCTACAAAACTTTTCATTTCGATCATACTGGTTTTTACGACTGTTTTTTCTTACTCGTTATTCGTTTTAGGAAAACCGGCACCCAAA
>JAAYUT010000617.1 GCA_012517485.1 Candidatus Atribacter fermentans | reverse complement strand
CCTCGACTTGATAGACTTCCTTTAAATGAATCCGGACAGAGAAGAATTTTCAATTTCAATAAACCTCCTTCAAAAATTAATTCCTTTGTCAATTTTTTGGTAGGGCTTGATTTATCATGCCCATTCTTATTACGTCATTGCGAGGAGCGTCTTATGCGACGTGGCAATCTCATTTATCAAAATTTTTTATATTCCTTATTCATTATCTCAGGGTAACCATTAAAAACCAAAGGAACCCCCCTAAGCGGCATCCCTCCAAGGAGGGGAATTGTTCAATTCATTCCCCCATTGAGGGGGGATTCAAGGGGGGTGTGCCTCTGTTTTTTATTACTTATTTACTTATTTTTTGCCATATTGCCAGGGAAGATCCTTATACTATCCATAAGCACCAAACAAAAATGAAATCCAAGATTCGACATGCCATGGCATGTCGCCACATTATTTAAAGAACGAGCAAAATACATTGTGCCCTGGCAATTTTATATTCTTTGGTAGGGGCTTGATTTATCATGCTCGGGGGTTTTCTGATTTGTTCCTCGTGTCATGTTATGGCACCAGATAACAATGAAAATTCTTTTCTAAATCCGTCATTGTGAGGAGTTCAACCGTTCTTTGGTTGAACAACGTGGTAATCTCTCATATCCAATTTGTTATTCTGAGGAGCGTCTTATGCGATGTGAGAATCTCATTCTTCAAAGCATTTTAAAATAAAAGGCATATAAAAGATGAGATCCTCGCGGCTTCAAAAGGTGAAGTCTCAGGATGACGCTGGGGCATCAGATGAGATTGCCACGACTTTAAAAAGCGAGGTCTCACAATGACGGATTGGGGTGATGAGATCCTCACACCCTCATAAAGTGAAGACCCTGAATGCCAAATAAAAAGAGCACTTTCCCCGCCGCGAATGGTATCCCTCCAAGGAGGGGAATCAGCCAACCTATCCTCCATTGAGGGGGATAGGTTTAATGGTACTTTTTAAAATGGGTATTTATGATACACCGCGACAATATGAGCTACCGGACTGAGTTTTTGATTAAAATAACTCAGCAAAACGAATACAATGCCAAAAATTATCCTCAATAGCACTGAGGTCAAATGTATTCCTGTACCTTAACTTAATGAGCTACTGGAAAGGAAACTCTCCACCTGCGCTTTCTGTTGGTCGTTTAACGGTTCAAGCGGAGATAATACTTTACCATTTCCAAAACCGAGCACCGAAAGAGCGTATTTAATTCCCGAAATCCAACAAGTACCAGCCAATGGAAGGTTTTTTCGTAAGGCTATTATTCGATCATTATATTTTCTTAAATCATCGAAGTTTTTTTGTAAGGCAGAACGATAAATCGAAACAAAGGTAGCTGGATCAACATTGGCACATCCTGGAACAATTCCTTTGGCTCCAGCAAAAAGCGCTGGTAAAATACTGACTTCGTCTCCCATAAGTACCGAAAGACCTGCATCTTTCCCTTTCTGAATTAATTCTGTGTAATAGTCAGCAACTCCCGAGCTTTCTTTACACCAATGAATCCAACCACGACGCGCTAAATCGCATAATACTTTGATCGATAATTTTGATCCAGTGCAAGAGGGTATATTATAAGCTATCATCTCCATACCATCGCACTCTTCATAACATTCAGCAAACAAGCGGAATTGTTCGCTTTCTGAATGAATGGAAATATAAAAAGAAGGAGTAATCACGACATATGAATATCCTATATCTTTCAAAATTCTTATTTTTTTCTTAATCTTAGCTGATGAAGTATCAATCACACCACCCATGAGAATGACCCGGTTTTGTGTGAATTCAAAAGACTTTTGCATTAATTGAGTCCATTGGTGAATTGGAAGCAAAGGTCCCTCACCAGCCGATCCACCCATGAAAACCCCATCAACTTTAGCTTTTATTAATCTTTCTATAATACCCTGTAACGCTATCTGATCAATTTCTTCTCTATCATTGATCGGAGTAATGACAGGAACTATTACCCCATGTATATTATCAGCATTCATCTTTATCCAATCCTTTTTGATTATATTCGTGCTTCTTTTCAGTTATAGTTATAACTTTTCATATTTTTAAATATTATTAATTTCTACAAACGCTTTGAATTCCTTTATAAATCTATCTTTATCATTTTGAGAACACTCAACTAACGGGGGTCTCACTCCACCAACCATCAGGCCTCGCATTTGTAAGGCGATTTTAAATAAGGATAAATCACTACCATCTTTGAACATTCGTGAAATCTGGGCAATTTTTCGGTAAAGGGAACCTGCTGCTTCAAGGTTGCCGGCTTGAATTGCTTGGTAAAAAGATACGTAAATTTCAGGAATAACCCCGGCCGGACCACTCACCATCCCTTTTGCACCTAACAAAAAGCAGGAAAAAGAAAGAATATCGCTCCCAATATAAACCGAGAAATTGTCATCCTGCATCGCAATCAACTGGGAGAGGTGACTCATGATACCGCTACTATCTTTGATTCCTTTAACATTGGATAGGGTATCTTTAATTTTCTGTACCAATTGAATGCTCAGAAAATGATTGGTGGTAGAAGGAATGTTATAAAGAAAAATTGGATTTGGTGATATTGCCTTGGCTACGGTTTGATAATATTGATATAAGGCATCATCGTTATATTTGAAATAAAAAGGCGGTAACACAGCAATATATTCAAATCCATTATCCAAAGCAGCTTCTGCTGTTTTAATGGTTTCCTGAGTGGTTAAACTTCCAACCTGAGCTATCAGTGAAAGTTGTCCCTCGTTGACTTGGTGAACGGCCCGAAAAATTTCTTTTTTTTCTTCATAACTAATCAATGGCCCTTCACCAGTAGTACCAGTAACAAAAAGAGCATTGACTTTTTTCTGGATTAAAAATCGGACTAAATTTTCAACCTGATTCAGCTGTACGGTTGTCCCAGTTTCATCCAAAGGGGTAACCATCGGAACAATGATACCTTGAGGTTTCATTCTCTCATCATGACTCCTTCTCTATTTTTTAAGCCACTCTTTCAAGCGCTGGACGGCTTCAGAGAGGAGTGGAGCTTCCTGAACTAAACCAACCCGGACATGATCCCCACCTTCCATGCTATAGCCGTTTCCAGGAACTACCAGAATGCCTGTATTGATAAATAATTCTTTGGTAAACTCAAATGAGTCCATATCTTTTGGCGTCTTTAGCCAAACATAAATCGCTCCTTGAACCGGAGAGTAAGATAAGCCGACGTCATCAAAACCAGAACAAAGGATATTTCGTCGTTCCTCATACATTTCTTTTAATTCCTGATAGTAAGAATCAGGTGTTTCCTCTAATGCACAGACTCCTGCTAATTGAATCGGATAAAAAACATTGGAATCTATTTTCGATTTATAGAGCTTCACGGGGCTTACTAAGCTTTCGCTCCCTACTATCGCTCCCAACCTCCAGCCAGCCATGTTGTAAGTTTTTGAAAAAGTAAAATATTCAATACCAGTCATTTCGGGTGTCATTGATTCCAAGTAACTGGGAGCCGCTAAGCTGTCAAAGGTTATTTCTGAATAAGCTAAATCACTTATAACAATAAAATTTTCCTTCTTGCTCAGCAAAGCAAGCTTTTGGTAAAAATCACTGGTAACCATCCGGCCGGTTGGATTGCTGGGATAGCTCACAATAACCACTTTTGGCTTGAATATACGAACTTTCTCCTCAATTTCATTGAAAACAAAATCTTCGTCATAATCACTTTTATAAGTAAGTAGACGTGCTCCGGCAAAAAGAGCCCCATCAAAATAGGTCGGATAACCTGGATCAGGCACTAATACGCCATTACCAGGATTTACCAATGCTAATATAGAATTGGCGATGGCTTCTTTTACGCCGATGGTTACCAATACATTTCGATCTGGGTCAATATTCACTCGAAATCTTTTCTTGTACCAGCGGGCGATTGACTCTCTCAATTCTTTACTACCATGAGGAGGAGGATAAGAATGAAACTGGGGATTACCTACCTGATCTTTTAATTCTTGAATAATCCAAGGTGGAGTTGGTCGATTAGGAGCTCCAATACTGAGATCGATTAATGACTGGTTGTTTTTAATTGGCACATTTTTTTTTAAATCCTGAATAAAAGCAAATACATTTGGTTCGTAAATATCTAACCGCGATGAACCATAGCTAAGTTTCATTTCTGCATCCTCCTCTCTAACCGCTGTGAAAAGTATATTAATGGGTAACAAACTATGGCAAAATAGATTGATACTATCCCAAATGCAGTAAACGGATCTAAGGTAATTTGCATGATCTGTCTTGAAGTTCGAACAATTTCAACCACACCAACCAAAGAAACAATTGAAGTATCTTTTATGGTTAAAACGATCTGCCCAATCATGGATGGCAGAGATATTTTAATCACCTGAGGTAACAAAACTATACGTAACTTCTGAAAATAGGTTAAACCAAGCGCATCGGCAGCCTCGAATTGGCCTTTATCTATAGCCATTAATCCACTTCTGAAAATTTCGGATAAATAAGCAGTTGCAGACATCGATAAAACAACAATTCCACTGGCAATTGCATCCAGCTGAATACCCAAATAGGGAAGTGCAAAATAGACTCCAAAAACAATAATTAAAAAAGGAGCCCCTCTCATGATTTCAACAAATGCTATGACAATTAAATTTAAAATTGGAATACGATGAAAACGAATCAAGGCGAAAAGTAAACCAAATACAAATCCGATGAGTAACACCCAGGGAAGAAATTCCAAATTCCTAATAAACGCACCACCTAATCTTATAAATTGATTTGCAATAGTTATCTGGTCCACTTCTTCACCCTCTTACCATCTTCCGCCCCTTGGCAGATACAAAATTACTCAACAATCGCAGCAAGACGAAAATTAAAAAATAAATCAGAGTAGGAATGCCAAAAGATTCGATTGGCCGATAAGTTTGAGAGGCAACTTTTCTTGATATATAAGTTATTTCCGGAACAATAACGACAGCAGCCAGACTGGTATCTTTTATGAGATAGGAAAATTGGCTAATCAAGGGAGGAAGTGCCACCTGAAAAGCTTGAGGCAACACAATAATTTTCATGGTTTGAAACCAAGAAAGGCTTAAAGCTTTGGCGGCTTCGTGCTGTCCTTTGTCAACTGCATTTAATCCACCCCGAACTATCTCTGTGATATAAGCAGCACAATTAATAGATAAAGCAATAACCGCACTTTGAAAACTTGACAGCTTAACCCCAATTATTGGAAGACCAAAATGGATGAAATAAAGCTGAACCAGGAGAGGAGTAGACCGAATAAAACCTGTATAAACTCCAATGATAACCTTGGCGATCTTACTATTTGTGGTCAACAATATCCCTAAAATGGTCCCAATAATTAAAGCAATTATCCCGCCTAGCACCGAGATTTTAACCGTTTCTAATAAACCGCTTAAAAACATTGGCATTACGCGGGCTATAAGATGAGTATCAATTAGTATAAGAACCACCCCACCTATAAAATTTTACTGAGAAAGGCCTTGGTCCTCTCGTGTTTTGGATTTCGGAAAAATTCATCCTTATCGGAAATTTCAACAATACTTCCCTGATCTAAAAAAGAAATTTTATTCGCCGCTTCTCGGGCAAATCCCATTTCATGGGACACTATCATCATAGTCATACCACTTAACGCTAATTGCTTCATGACTTCTAATACTTCTTTGATCATTTCTGGATCGAGCGCAGAGGTAGGTTCATCGAACAACATCAGTTTTGGCTCCATCGCCAAGGCCCGGGCTATGGCTACTCTTTGTTTTTGTCCTCCAGAAAGCTGATCTGGATAAGCATTAATCTTGTCCAATATGCCAACTTTTCTTAAAAGTTCTTTAGAAATTTCAATGGCT
>JAAYUT010000616.1 GCA_012517485.1 Candidatus Atribacter fermentans | reverse complement strand
GGTATTTCTCCAATTATTAAACAGAAAAAAAATAAAAGTAAAAAGCGAAATGTAAACAACAACCATCTCAAAACCCGAGATCTTTCTCATCATGGTATTCCACTCAGCCGTTCCTTCTTTTAACCAGTCATTAGGAAATGGTGCAAATAATACAATTCCCAGTGCTTTTGGAATAAATTTTAAGACATCATTTAGTGAATGGAAGCTTATATTTGTATAAATTTTACTTCCAGCTTCTGGATAGCCTTTTCGATATCTTTCTCGAACTAAGGCAATAGAATAGAATTTGCTTTCAATAGAATCCGGAATCCAATCTGATTTTTTCCAGAATTTATTATCTTGATCTTTTTCAGAAATACTTTCTGAAGATATCATCGAAGGAAAATCGTATATTATTCCTCCCTTCGTAAGAGGTGTCATTATCGAAAACACCGACCAGCAAAGAAGAATGGCAATAATCATTTGATTGAAATAAATTTTTCGTTTTACAAAATAAAAAAACAAAATAAAAGAAATTATTATATTAACAATAAGGGTTAAACCCTGTAGCATTTGAACGCCATAAGGACGTACTAACCAGACAAAAAATGCACCTAATTCAATTAGTAAAATTCCTTTAAAGGTCTGCTGCCATTTGTTATTTTCCTTTAATGTTTGGATAAACAATAACCACCCATAAATAAGCAGAAAATTACCCAGAATAAAGTATCCATCTTTATGGATTTGTGTATACCAGGTCATTGCAGAGGGGAAAAACACAAAAGGAAGAATTGCTATAAATGCAATTTTTCGATCATTTATGAATTGTAAAATTATAAGTAAAAGAACAATCACAGCCGTAGCATGAAGAGCTGCATTGAGTGGGATTAAGGTCCATGGTTTTGGTACCGTCAAAGTATATATTACCGCGGCAATCCCCGCTGGAGTTTGCCCTTCTGGACGAAGTTCCCAGGCTGACCAACCTTCAGATTTAATTTTTTGAGAGAGATCCACAGCTAAATGATGAAAATAAATCCAATCTCCACCCTTCAGGAGACCATCCCCGGCATGAAAAGAAGGAAAAACGTGAGGAAGAAGAATAAATTGAACGAAAATAGCAAGGGCCAAAACAAAAACAAAAAACATTAACCATATTTTTAATAAAGATAAATTATTCATTTTTTATATTAGTCAATACTCTATTTAATAAAAAACCACGTACAAAGAGTTTTTTTTTCATTCATTTTCCCATGCACACTTCAGAAAAAATTTGTAGGTATTTTTCTACTGCTTTTTCAACATGGAATTCTTTGGCTCTCTTTAAAGCCTTATTCGACAGTTCTTCTCTAAGTTCTTTATTAGTTAATATTTTAATAATACTCTTTGCCATTTTTTCTACATCCCCTACCGGTACAAGAATACCATATTCCCCATTTCCAAGGATCTCTGCCGGTCCTGAAGGACAATTAGTGCTCACTACCGGGCATCCACAAGCCATGGCTTCGACCAATACATTTCCAAAACCTTCCCAACGAGAAGAAAGAACAAAAACATCAGATCTTTGCATATAGGCATACGGATTTTCAACAAAACCAAGTAAAGAAACATCGTTTTCTAATTTCAATTCCTTTATTAAATACTCCAACCTCCCCCTATCTTCACCTTCTCCCAAAATAATGAGCTTTGCTGGTATTTGTTGGAGTATTAAAGAAAATGCTCTAATAAGAGTGGGGAAATCTTTCTGCTTGGTAAGGCGTCCAACTCCCAGAATTATTGGCGCATCATTATTTTCAAACCAAGAATGTTGTATATCTTCTTGGGCTTTTAAAATAAGATCAGCATTAACTATAGGATTATATATAACACGAATTTTATTTGGATTAATATGAAAATTCTGAATTAAATCATCCGCCACTCCCTGTGATACAGCGACAATTCTATCAGCATATGGATAAAATTTTTTTATCAAAGGACACATTATTCTTTTTAAATGAATAGCAGAAGCATAATGGTTACTTAAATTATTATGGCAACTTGCAATATTTTTAGATCGACTTCTACAGAATCTATTTGCCCAAATAGCAATCAAATTGGCCTTTTCAATAGCTGATAGAATTATTTGAGGTTTTTCTGCCTTGAGGTATCTAATAAGGGAGAAAATACTGAAAAGAAAATTTCGAGCTTTTAAATCTATAACATTTACCTTCATTGATACTTTATCCAAGAAGATGCCCTCAGATTTAACCAAAACCAAATCAACTTTTTCCCCCATATCTGCCAACTGGTTAGCGAGTAAAAGCATTACTCTTTCTGCCCCACCACCACAAAGATTGGGTAAATAAAGAGCAATTTTATTTATATTTTTCTTATTATGATAATTCAAAAAATAATTCACATCCTTTTTAAAATAACCTAAAATTACAATGGCTTAATTATCCAGGTTACATATTTTATGAAACTAAATACACATAGTGTGCAAAATAAAAGAGCCATTTTTAAAAATGCTCGTTTAGAGTGAAATTATCAACTAAAATTCAAATTGAGTTATTTAGGTTTTAAAATTTCAATTAATTTCTATTGAAATTTTTTTAATTCCACCTTCCCACCTTTTTTAATTACCAACGGATAATTTAAAAAAATAATTTTTATGGGCTGTCTTAAGCGTTTTTTAAGTAAAAGCTTTTCAATAATTCTTATAATTGTCTAAATCAATCTTGGTAATCTGGCTTAAGATATCTGGTTTTTATAAGCTCATAAAATATGGAATATTAATTTTTAATCTTTGCATACCTAGTTAAAGAAAATAGTCAAATCAGGAGTCTTTTAAAATATATAATAATGATAACAAGATTGTATTTGTCAAGTCGATATTGAATTAATAAATAAGATTTTTCCCACCCCAAATATATGATAAAAATAGACATCGCTTGCTTTTTTGGATACAAGATTTTTTATTAGCAAAAAAAGTCCAGCGGATGCAAAACGATGTCCCGGATACAGCTTAAATCCTTTTTTGATTTTTATTGAATGAAAATAACTAAACAGTTCTCTGAATAAGAAAAAACTAGTGACCATAACAATTAATCCAGATAAACGATATCATTAAGTCTGTCAACAATGTCAGTATAAAGTGAAAGAAGCTCATTCATATCATTAAGGGATGATAAGAGATCTTAATTGTTTTAATGCTCAAATCACTCTGATGGTTAGATATCGAACAGTGAGGTGCCCACTAAGTGAGAATCGAGTTGAAAAAATAAACATTGCTCAATTTAGGTAACTAGCTAAGAAAAGACTTGCTCAATACCTGTTTTTTTTCTGTTCGATGATAACCGTCAAAGAAGGAGCGAAACTGAATTAAAAACTAAAAGAATCGATTCAATCTGTATCGATCTATATCTTGGATCACAATATTAAAGTGATCAGGAATTGTTGCCATAAAGTATTAATTGTCTTTGATCTGTTTCATATGGTAAAGATTTTTGAAAAAGCCAACGATTCTTTATGAAACGAAGTGCATTTGGTTATCATGATCTTGGGTATTTCTCATTAACAATTAAATCTTCTTTCCTAGTAGCAACTAAGTTGGAGAAGAAATAAAAAAATAATAAAGTATTTGTTCAATTATCCAACTTCTTTATATTATTAATAATATATTCTTATAAAGAATAATTTCTCTTGTTTAATTTCTAATAATAACATTATACTATTCTAATAAGAGAAAAATGTAATCCCGAATTGAATCACTTAAAATTGTGATGAACTCATGTCATTGCCTCACCTTAAAATTGTGATATAAGCTATTCTCCCTCCAGGTGATTTTTTCAAAACAGGAAGTAACAAAATGGAGCTCACCATGAATACCAGAAGGGAAATCAGTAAGAAAATGGCACCCGAGTATCAAAAAGCCACTAAGAAAGACCTGAGATGAACTCATCCATCTCATTGGATACACCCGAACAGATGCCTCCTGGCTCCTTTCTCATCAAAGACGGAAAATTAGTCTCACCAGACAAGACGGCAAACAATATCGAATCATTGGATCCATCACCAAGGTAAAAAGGAACCGAAAAAAGATCGATGATGAGGAAGTCCTTTCTTCTTTAAAAAAGATCTGGCTCATCTTTGACTGTCCCTGTGGGAAAAGACTCGCTCCCTCACTTCCTTGGATGATCGAAAAACTGGAAAAGCATGAGGAACTGGTTCTCTTCCAAGAGGCGTGAAGGAAGCTCCTGGCCATATCTCCCGCCACCATTGATCGGCTGCTCCAAAAGGAAAAATGAAAGTTCACCCCCATCTCCCGGTCCTCCACCAAACCCAGGACTCTCCTTAAACACCAGATTCCCATTCGTACCTTTGCCGATTGGGATGAGAAAAGACCAGGATTTTCGTGAAATTGATCTAGTTGCCCACGCTGGCGGAAACCCTTGGGGGGATTTCTGCCAAACTCTTGATGTGACCGATGTCTTGACAGGCTGGAGCGAAACTCAAGCGGTCAAAACAAAGCGATAGATAAGGTCTTTGAAGCCTTCGCACCGATCCGTGCACGGCTTCCCCTTCCTCTTTTAGGAATCGATTCCGACAATGGAGGAGAATTCATCAATAACCAACTCATTCGGTACTGTCAAAAAGAACAGATCACCTTCACCCGGTCTC
>JAAYUT010000615.1 GCA_012517485.1 Candidatus Atribacter fermentans | reverse complement strand
GAGCAATATACATGATAGTGGGAAGATAAATTTGTCCAGTGCAACCAGCCTCAAGAAGGGAAATAACGAAACCACTCAAGATAGCGGCAAATATTAATTTTTTTTCTGAAAAGCTTTTTTTAAGATATTGATTAATTTTTACACGAAATCCTTTGGGTAAACCGAGGGAGAATTCGGTTTCTTTCTTATCTTTTTTGTATTGAATGGCATCTTTTATGCTTAGAATGGCAAAAACCAAAAGAACCGTGGCCATAATTCCATAGACAATTCGAGAAAAAACTTGATAAACGGTTAAAGTCTGCCAGACATGAAATAATCCTAAACCAAGAAGAAGATATGTTATAAAGACGGCTATACTATAAGTTATTCCTATTTCGAGTATTTTTCTCCGGTTATGGCCAAGAACCATGAGGAGATTAACCATAAAAATGATGGTTGCAAAAGCACAGGGATTAAGGCCATCCAAAACCCCCGCGCCAGCTACCACCCAAGGCGTAAAGCCTTTAAAACGTTGCAATATGATATTTTCGATTACACTAACATCACTGGTTACTTTTTTTTTATCGGTTTCAGAAAGTGAAATGGTTTTTTGTATCAGCTCTTCTATTTTTGAGTTCACATTTTCGCTCTCTTCAGCGGTGACATATCCGGCTTCTGAGAACAGCTCAACAGAAGTATTATTTTCTACTTGCCATTGTTCTTCTAAAAAGACCAGCTTTTCGTAGTTTTCAGAAAAAATATAATCGAGATAAACAACTTTGATTTGATCTTGATATTTTTCAAAAACTGGAGGTGTTACTTCATTTTTGAGTTTTCGACAGGTAGGACATCTTGATGAATAAAAGAAAAGAATGACCGGTTTTTCAGGAACATTCACAATTTGCGAGTAATGTGCTGTTACTTTTTCTCTTTCTATAACCTCTACTGGTATCGATTCAAAAATGGCCAACTTTTCCTGAATGAGAGGTAAATTTTTTTCAGTTCCAATCACAAAGATTTTTTCTGGGGATAATTTTTGAATGGCTTGAACCGACTCTTGATCAAGGAAAATGCTTCCATCTCCAATAAAATTAAGGAAAACCACTGAATGGTAGTTTTTAGTAAAAATTGTATAAGGTGGGAAAACTGGATACTGTGATTCATCAAGAAGGTCAGAAACTGATACCAGTTTTCCACTTTCTTCCATTTTTCTGAGAATATCCTGATGGTTTTGAACATCCTCATTGGATGGCAGAATAATAACTGTTGATGATTCTGGTTGCCATTTTTCCCAGTCTTCCAAGCTAGCTTGGGTTTGGCCGAGGTCAATGTAAGCTTGAATATTCGCTTCTTCTTCAGGGGTTGGGAAAACTCCATTTCCAAAAAATTGAATATTATAAGCCAGCAGCGAAGACGAAAAAACCAAAGTTAAAGCAAGAACGTATAAAACCGATAGATAGATTCTTTTCAATCGATAACACCCCCTTTAATAAGTATTATATTAATTCTCCTTTTTGAATATGATATTCATTTTCATTTTACGAAAGGAATCCATAATTGGGGACAGGAACAAACAGTTAATTCTATAATACTATTTTGATTTAAGTTCAAAACTCGGTTATTTGTTTTATTCAATTTTAACTTCTT
>JAAYUT010000614.1 GCA_012517485.1 Candidatus Atribacter fermentans | reverse complement strand
GGCTTCAAGAACCGAGTGAGGATCACCTTCTAAGATACTCCGATCCATAAAGGCTCCTGGATCACCTTCATCAGCATTACAAATAATATATTTCGGAGTAGCTTGGCTTTTCTTGGTTAATTCCCACTTCAAACCGGTTGGGAAACCCGCTCCTCCTCGTCCTCGAAGTCCCGATTTTTTGACCATTTCGATAACTTCCTCGGGTGTCATGGACGATAAGACTTTTCCCAAAGCAAGATAACCATCACGAGCAATGTATTCTTCGATATTCAGAGGGTTGATAAAACCACAATTTCTCAGGGCAATTTTAACTTGCTTCTGGAAAAAATCAATTTCTTCAATAAACTTCTTTCGCTCATCTTCAGGTCCTTGGAAAAGAAGCCGGTTGACAACCCTTCCTTTCAAAAGATGTTCTTCAACAATTTCTCGAGCATCTTCGGGAACCAACTTCTGGTAAAAAACTCCTTCTGGATAGATGATCGCCAAAGGGCCCATATTGCAGGGTCCAACACAGCCAGTTTCCACTAATCGGACTTCATTTTCTAATCCATTTTTTTGAATTTCACGGATCAGTGCGTCTTTAACCAGCAATGCGCCTGATGAAACACACGCTGCTCCAGCACATAGCAATACCTGGCTTCTTTCCATCTCAGCCATAATGTTTATCCTCCTATTGAGTTCTATCGTTCAGTATGGACGACCCATTCTCCAATAATTTGACCATTCACTACATGGGAAGAAATGATTTGTCGTGCTTTATCTGGTGATAAATCACCATAAAATACCTTTTCTCCACCTTTCTCTACACTAATTAAAGGTTCCCGATCACAGAGACCAATACACCCAGCTTGAGTCACAATCACATTTTTTAAATTTCTTTTAGAAATTTCATCAAGAAGAGAAGCCATCACTTGACGAGCACCAGCAGCAATACCACACGTTCCCATACAAACTATGATCTTTATATCAGCAGTCCCTTCCCGAAGTACAGTATTTTTTTGAGCCTCTTCCTTAATTCTCTTTAAATCTTCAATACTGGTAATTTTCATCCCCCTACTCTCCTTCCTGAATTTGGTTTTCATGATATTGTATCCACTCTTTGATTCCTTGAAGAACTGGAAAAATATCTTGTGGTCCTTGAAGACCTAACTCTTGAGACATTTTTTTGGTATTGAAAGACCAACTGCAATTGTCCTTGACATGCTCATACTCAATTTCAACTTCTGGATGCGAAGCGAAGAGGACCATCAGTGTTTCTGGGAGATTGCCGAGAGGTGGAAGATCGATGTGATCCTTTTGGAAGGTAGCACGAATCGTTGTTCCTTCACCAGGCCGGGAAATGATATCAAGCTTTCCACCACACATCGATGCAAGTTGCTCTAAAAGAGGAATCCCCATACCCACTTTTTTCTTTTGACTGGTAAAGAAAGGATCTCGTACTCGAGCGAGAACTTCTTTTTCCATTCCCTTTCCGTTGTCTTGAATGGTGAGAATAAACTGATTGAATCGACTATCCTCAACGAGAGAAACACGTATTTTGTTTGCATTAGCTCGTATGGAATTTTCCATAATATCAAGGATATGCAAGGCTAATTCTTTCATTATTGGTAGTTTTTAAGAATGTTGGTTAACTGAGAGGGATTGACGCGCTTATGAACATCGTTATCGATACGAACGACCGGAGCTAAACCACATGCTCCTGCACATCTCATCACTTCTAAGGAATAAAGTCCATCTTGGGTAATTTCTCCAATATCTATAGAAAGTTCCTTTTGAAGTTGAGTAAGAATTTCCTGTCCTCCCCGAACATAACAAGCTGTTCCAAGACATACTTGGATAACGTGCTTTCCCCGAGGTTTCATGGAGAAAAAATGATAAAATGTCACGACTCCATAAACTTCACTCAGTGGAATATCAAGTTTTTTCGCTACAATTTTTAAAACTGGTGGAGGAAGATATCCAATTAGGTTTTGAGCAGCATGAAGAGCCTGGATAAGCATACCAGGTTTTCCCTGATAATCAGTTAAGATATACTCCAGCTCCGTGAACTGCTCCGGAGATATTTCTAACACACTTGCTTTTTCTGGTACTTCAGTTTGGGCCACGTGTTACCCTCCTTCATAAGGTATTCTGAAACATTCGGACAATATTATAAATCTTTTATTTAATTTTATCAAATAACCGACCTAAACTTTTATTTTCTAAAAAACCGTGAATGAATATCGGGTAAAATTCCAAACCCATCCTGATTTTTATCCTGAAAATACCGTGAACCGTGAACAGTTTTAAAAATCCACCCTCATCCTCACCTTCTCCCGTTAAGGGTAAAAGAACTGTCGTAGCCATTCGTCATCCTGAGCCCTCGCTTTTCGAGGGCGTGAGGATCTCATCTTTTCATCATTAAAAAATACGAAATGAGATTGCCACGTCGCTTCGCTCCTCGCAATGACGGAGCAGGTGGATGAGATTCTCACGTCATCCGGGAAAAAAACCGGACTCCTCAGAATGATGGAGTGGGTAGATGAGATTGCTGCCACTTGGCATAAATGCTTATACTCTAAGCAAAGCGAATAATAAAAAAACCTTGATAAATTTATTTAAGAACTACTCTTTCCAATTGAATACTTCAATTCACTCAATCAAACCTATCGCTATTCACAAGAAAACTGAATTTGTTGATCAGAGCCCATTTTCACCCGTATGGTTTGTCCAGGTTGGAAAGAACAACGGATTAATTCACTGGCTAATGGACTTTCAATTCTTTTTTGGATCAACCGACGTAAGG
>JAAYUT010000613.1 GCA_012517485.1 Candidatus Atribacter fermentans | reverse complement strand
CCAAACCATTGGGCAATTTTTACTACTGATCGGGTTTTCTCGACGTTTTCTTCATAGGGGAGCTGAGAACCATCAAACATTATTGAAGAGTAACCACACCGCAAGCATTGCTCGGCTAATTCAATCCGAGTACAATGATCTAAATGAAGGATAAATGGAATGTCAAATTTTTTGGAATAGATTTTCATCAAAGAAACGGCAAATTCTGGGGGGAAATACTGAATATCTACTTCTCCGGTCGCAATAATAACTGGTGATTTTTTCTTTGAGGCTGCCTCCGTAACTGCATGAAACATTTCGAAATTAAAAACATTAAATGACCCCAAAGCAACTTTTTTTTGTTTTGCTTTTAAAATTAAGTCGAAGGGCGAAAAATAAAGCATATTTTCTCCTTTAAATTCAATTTGTTTCATCCGATTGAATAAGATTGATTATCTTTTTTACCGCAGACTCATCTGTAACCAATCCATTTAAATATCCACCACGTAAAGCTCCTAAAATTGCTTCAGCTTTTTGTTCTCCACCAGCAATTGCCAAGGAAAGTGGAGCTTGGGCTAACTGTTCTAAAGATATGCCGATAATTCTTGGATTGGATTCAAAGTTACATTGCTGACCCCACTTATCAAAAAACCTGGAAAGGATATCACCTACTGCATTGGAAAGAAATATTTCTCTTCGGTCTTTATCTGGCAAATATTTAATATGCAGTAATGGTGGGTTGGATGGTTTTCGTGATTTGACTGAACCAATACCAAAAATAGCAATATCTAATTCTTGCCATTTTTTTACTACTGATTGAATCCCGCTATCTGTGAAAAGGGTTTCCTTGATTTTCTGTGATTCAACCAATGCTGGAGCATGAAGGGAGTGACTTATGCCACCTAATTTTCTTTGTAATAGTCGTATTAATTCATTTACCTGAAAATATTGCTCTGCTTCACCCAAACCTCCTATCATTGGAATCCAGGAAGGTTGCAAAAAGGTAAGATTCTCATCAGAAAATTCGTTAATAAAGGCATATATACTCTTTCCCCACCCTATTCCAATTTTTTTATTCGGTCCAATATAATTCATAAAAACTCGAAGAGCCCTTTTGGCTAAACTTTTATATAAAAGTGGGCTTTCAGGGTCACTGTTTGGAACAATTTCCAAAATTTTGAGTGGGAAAAAAGACATCAGTTTTTTACTCAGATCTTGGACGGTTGATTCTGAAGGGTCTAAGACTCGAATTTGAACAATGCCCAACTCATGACCTTCTTGTATGAGCCGCACAATTTTTGTTCGAGACATTTTGAATGACTCAGCAATTTCTTGCTGAGTCATTTTTTGTTCATAGTACAGTTTACAAACTTGAACAATGAGGGATTGGTTATCTAAATCCATATTTCAAATTTCCTTTTATGAACTGGATATAGATTTTTGACTCTTTAAAAAAATTATACATTTGTTCTTAACAAATGTCTATATTGGACAAATGTTCATTCTAAAACTTTTTAATACCGGGGGTCAGGTCTTGATTCTTGAATTTATAACCAGCATCGATATTGAAAAATCAAGAAAAAGGCGGCTGGGAAAGAAGAAAGAATGAGATTCTCACGACTTCTGAAAACAAAGCAAAACCAGGCTGCAATCCTCAAATTCCCCCTCTTTTGAAGGGAGAAGTTGAGGATAGGCGATGAAAATTAAAAAAGCTGAGGAGTTCATTTTAATACGTATAGTCTATCGATCTTTTCCTAAGGTTTAAATCAGACCAATTTATTCGTACTCTAATTCCCGGTAGAGAAAATCAATAACTTTTGGCCAAGAATTTTCTGCGGCTTTGGCAGCATCTTTTGCCGTGCCTCCTAAACCCTCCCATACTTTTACAGTCGGTAAATAAAACTTTCTCATTGTAGTTGGATAGTATGGGTATGGAATGAGCATATGCCCACCGTTGTTGTAAGAGAGTAATTCATATGGATGAGGATAGTTATTTTCCTGAAGTTGATCAATGGTCATCTTGGATAAAACATCTGATGGCCAAACACCATCCTGAGGATTCCCAATAAGTAGAAATGCCGCCTTTGAATTTTCAACTGGAATGGTCGCTTCGGGAATCTGAGATTGTTGCATTTTTAGACTGTAGAGAAATGAAGGGGCATTAAAATAAACGGTACCATTTTTTTGTGCTTCTAAAAATAATTGGTTCATCTCATCACTTATCATCACTCGAAGATAAGGAAATGGTTTACCCTGAAATGTCCAAGCTGAGGTATTCTGATTTCCAATCCCTTCCCAAATAATCCCACTCGGTGTG
>JAAYUT010000612.1 GCA_012517485.1 Candidatus Atribacter fermentans | reverse complement strand
TTCAGAAGAAAAAAATGGCTCAATGAGGTTGCCACGTCGCATAGGACGATCCTCCCAATGACGGAGCAGGAATAATTTTAAATCCCCCTAACCCCCTTTTTGAAAGGGGGAAATTGATTTCTGAATAATGTTTTCATCCTCATCTGGTGCTGCCATGCAGCATGAAGGCCTATCCTGAAAAGCCACGGGCATGGTAAATCAAGTCCCTATAATAATGATAATTTTTTTTGGTGGAGCGACAATTATTGTACCTGTTGAAGTGTTAATTGCTTATTTATCACTCTACCTCATTTTAAGGTATAATGATTGCTGATAGTATTGTAAGGGAGGTGTATCGAGTGTTTTGGGGAAAATTGTTTGCCCTTATTTTGGCGATAATATCCTTATTGGTGGCGTTTTTTGTTGTAGTTATGATTTTTAATGTGATATCTTTAATTGCCATCCAACAATGGCTTTTGTCTTTTTATCTTTTCTTTGCCCAGAATTTTATTTTTAAGATATTGGGAGTATTGGTAGCTGCACTATTTGTATTTTTAGCCTGTGCTTTATTACGGTTTCTGCTTCCAAAAATGGATAATTCGATTGTATATGAAACGCCCGAGGGAGAAATTAAAATATCTTTTAATTCCTTAAAGGCTTTGACAAGAGAAGCATTACGGAATGTTGAAGAAGTCGTAAGTGTTGAACCTGAAGTTACCAAAACCGGTAACGAAGCTCATATTCTTCTTCGTCTCCAAGTAAAACCGGAAACCTCGGTACCAGATTTATCAGCTATGATACAAAATAAGGTTCGGGAAAAGATTGAACGGCAGACCGGTATTATTGTTAAAAATATCAAATTATTTATTGATTTAAAATCCCAGGAAAAACCGGTCGAAAATCCTTAAAAATCCATACCCTCTTAAATAAAATAAAATTGATATAATTAATAACGTTGTAATTGTATGGATTTCTTTAACAAGGATTACATCCCAGGAAAAACTACCCACGGGATAAGGATAGGAACGAAAAACTGGTAAGTAACGTGGCACTTTTTGTTGATAATTGGTGTATTTATCCTTAAATTTATTGGTAAGGAATTGTTCTTCAGCACAAATAATTGGATGATACAAAAGGAGAAAAAGGAAAAAGAACAAAGGAATCATAAAAATATGACCAGAAAATAATGATATCCCAGTTCCAATGATTCCATTAGCAAGATAAAGCGGATTCCGAACGAATGCATAAGGACCAGCTGTAGTAAGCTCAGTTGCCTCAGCCATTGGACCGCGGTAATTTTTAATGTAACCTACCCCCCAAATTCGTAACATTTCTCCAATAATTAGAATGAATAAACCAGCAATAAATAAAGTGGTCTTTACTTGTGCAAAGAGAAAAACCAGAAGCCCTAAAATACCCCAGATTATTCCTCGATAAGGGAAAAGAAAAGCTCCTAACTTTTCAGTTGATTCAGAAAAGCTGCGTTCCATGTTAAACCTCCAATTTTATTTTTATCTGGGAAATTCAATAATTTGTAAAATCCTGACCCCCATCCCGATACCAGCGACACCCCTCCATCAGAAGGGAATTTCTAATCGTCATTCTGGCAACATACTGGTCCATCAACGAATTTCATCATTTAAAATGATGTAACATCAATTGATTTTTCGGTAATTCTCCAAAGCTCATCCTGAGGACAGGACTCGATTAATTCGTTTTTCCCATTAGCATGAACCAAAATTTTACCTATCGAATCAGTGATGATTCCAATCTGGTAAGCAGGAATTGATGCTTTTTGAAAGGCTTCGAGTAAAGGTTCAGGATGAGGTGTAAAAATGATCAATGTTCCACTTGAAATTAGCTTAAGCGGGTCAATCTGAAAAAAGTCACAAATTGTTTTAGTTTCTGGGTGGAGTGGAATTGATTGTTCTTGAATAATGAAGCCAAGGTTTTGTCCAGCACAGACCTCCCAAAGAGCACCAAGCAAGCCCCCTTCAGTGGCATCATGCAGGCAATGAGGGGCGTGGTTTAATGCAATCTTACCTTCTGGAACGATACTGAGCATCGTCATGAAGCTTTGAGCTTTTTGAACAAAACTTTGGCCAAATTGGTTAGAAAGTTCTGCATGATAGAGATTGGCCAAAATAGCTGTACCTTCGATACCCACTCCCTTGGTTATAATTATTGAATCACCTGGTCGCACTTTTTCGACATCAGGGATATTATCGCGTTTGACTCGCCCAATACCGAAACAATGGATCAAAGTTCGGTTGACCACTTCAGAAATTTCCGTATGTCCTCCTAATACAGCAATACCTATTTTTTTGCTTGTCAAATCAACATCTTTCATTATTAACTGGATTTGACTTTCATCGGAATTGGAAGGTAAAACGATGCTGATCAATAAGCCGACCGGATCAGCTCCAGCGCAAATTAAATCATTCGCCACAACATGAACAGCAAAGGAGCCAATATGAGTGCTGGTACCGGTGATAGGATCACAGGTGAGTGCGATAAAGTCTTCAGCACAGTCAACAATTCCGCAATCACGACCTAAAGAGGCATTATAGATTACTTCGTTTCGTTTTTTCCCTTGATAGGGGAAAAC
>JAAYUT010000611.1 GCA_012517485.1 Candidatus Atribacter fermentans | reverse complement strand
CAGCCACCTCTCCAAAAGCAATCAGCCTCACAACCTCCGAAAACATTATATAAATGACTGACTCATTTTACAAGTGTAGGATTGAAGGAAGAGCTAAATCTCTTGTGTATCTATTGCTATTCAAGGGTTTGATAATATAACCCCGTTTCAATTATAAAATTGTAAGGAGCATTGATTCTTTTTATTGATGAGACCTTCATATTGCTTTGCAGCACCAGGTGAGAATGAAAACAGGCACCCCCCTCTCCTACACCTCTCCCACCAGTGGAGAGGAAAAAAAGGAATAATGCTTCTCCAATGGAGGGGTGAAGGAAAAAGAATTTTCGTTCCTTCTTCCTTGATGGGAGAAGGTCAGGATGATGGAGAAAAGCCAGAATGAGAACCTGGTTATTTGCTCTCAATGAAGCAATTATAAAAATTATTTAGGAATTTACAGGATAAACCCTCATGCCACTTTCGTGGCACCAGTTGAAGATGAAAATCCAAACTCGACATGCCTTGGCATGGCGCTATATTAAAAATTCCTTTGTAGGGGTTTGATTTATCATGCCCATGGGTTTATATGATAGGTGCCTTTTTTACTTATCTTGCAACAATGCCCGAATGATTACTCGATTGGGAAGGCAAGCAATAAACCCCCCATTATCAGGTATTTTTCCCATATGAATACATACTTTATCAGGGCAAGGAGAACTAGATACCCAGACTTTCCCTTGATGGATATGTATTTCAGTTATTCCAAGTGGTCCCTCAATCATAAGAATGCTGTTGGTTTCATTGTTGACCAGCACCTCTTGTTGGGTCTTAAAATTTTTAATTACTAATCGATACGATCCGTTTGCCTTGGTATGAAAACGAAAAAAAACCATCATTCCAATCGAAGCGATACCGAACAGGAGTAAAATGAACAAGCGGCTTTTCCAAGTAGGTTTCAAAGATATCAAAATCTCCCCAGTTCTCCAGCCATAAAATGGTCAAGAACGACCGAGGCAGCTCCTAATAAGCGAATGTCGTCTCCCCATTGGGAATAATGAATATGAGGGGTTATGTAATCACGGTACAAAAAACGTTCTTCTATTCCCCGTCTGATTGGTTCTTCAATAAATTCTCTCGCTAATGCAACTTCTCCGCCGATGACAACAACTTCGGGATCAAAAATATTGAGAATATTGATAATTCCAACACTAATATATTGACCGAGTTGTTTTAAGATGCTCTGACAGGTTATGTCGTTTTTTTGAGCTCCTTCGATAATGTGGTGGAATTTAAGTTCGACTCGGTTTTCAGTAAGCAGATGATGAAGGAACTGACTTTCACCAAACCAAGCAGCTTCACGAGCTTTTTCTAAAATTTTTTCTGTGTTACAATACATTTCTAAACAACCTTGATTTCCGCAAACACATCGTGGTCCAAAAATATTGACACTCGTATGACCAATTTCACCAGCTTTTTTATTTTTACCTCCATAGAGCTTTCCATCGATTAAGATGCCGGCACCAACTCCCTCTCCAGCCATAAAATAAACCATGTCGGGTATTTCTTTAGCTACTCCATTCCAAGTTTCATGGAGACAAGCTGCATCAGCATTGTTTGCCATAAAGATAGGGAGATCATATTCTTTAAGATAAGAACGAAGATCCAAAGATTTATGATTTAAAAATGTTGGATGAGCAAGGATGGTATAGGTCTCAGCTTCTACTGGACCTGGTACACTTACACCAATACCTAAAATCAATCGAAGAGACTGAGTTGCATATTCAAGAACATGAATGAATTCTTTTTGAAGTTCGAGAAGTGCTATTTCAGTATTTTCTTGAAGTTCATAATCTGAGTCACGACGATATAGAATATTAGGAGTTAAATCAGTAAGAGCAACAGAAAAGCCATGCCGACTAAAACTAATTGCAATGGTGTAGAAAGCCCTGTTATTAAATGCAAGCAAGATCGGTTTCCGTCCAGCTTTGGTATTAGAAGTCCCCACCTCTTGAAGAAGATTGGAAGCAATTAATTCATTAACAATATTGGTAATGGTTGGTTGTGTAAGTCCGGTGATACGGGCTAATTCGATACGAGATAAAAGCCCTCTTTTTTTAACAAGACTTAATACCAAAGCCCGGTTTTTTACTTTAACATCGGTTAGATTGTCTCCAATTCTTTGTTCGTTCATGATTTCCCCACAGGAAATAAAGAATCATATATTCAATTATAGCCCGGATTATATATATCAGGAATAGTTTTGCAACTAAAATCTATTTTATATTTTATGATTTCTATTTTTAGAAAAAATCTTTATAAAATCCATTGTTTCCTTCATCAAGAAATTTCTTAACCAATAAAGCAATTTTTTAAGATATTTAAAAAAAATTTTATTGTGATAGAATTAGTTCAAAAAGTTTCCACTTTTTTTGTGGTCATTTTATAATGGTTTAAGTCAATTTATACGAATACGAACTTAATTTATTAAAAAAAATCTAAGGTAGTAATTCATAGGGATTTATAGTAAATACATTAGCATACCTGTAAGAAAACTTCATCAATTGAACTTGTATAATCATGAATAATGGTTAAGAAGTATTGAATAGTAAAGGATATTTTTAATTTGATCCTGGGCTTTTTATAGGATGGAATTTCATTCTATATTGCAGTGCCAGTTGAGGATGAAAATAATCCCCCTCACCCTAACCCTCTTCCCCAGGGGAGAGGTAAAAAGTAATAAGGTCCTCTCTCTTGATGGGAGAATGTCAGGATGAGGGTGAGAATTAAGAATAAGATTCCAGTCGGTTGTTATAAATGAGATTCCTATAAAAACATGCCTGTATTTTCAGGATAGAAAAGTGATTTTGGAGGTTAAAATGGAAGACGAGTCACGTTTTCGCGGGAGATTGCGGTGGCTTTATCCAGGAATGAAGGTTAAAAGATGGCTATT
>JAAYUT010000610.1 GCA_012517485.1 Candidatus Atribacter fermentans | reverse complement strand
GAAGGTTGACAGCCAATTTGGACAGCAATTTCAGGAAGCAATTTTCCAATTATGGTATTTGAGGGTACTATTTCTGGAAGTTTTGATTGATCAATCCCAAATAACTGAATCAGTTCATGATTCCATTGCTTTGTTTTCCAGGAAAAAAGAAAACTGCCCGATGCTTCTGAGAAATCGGTAAATTTTTCACCAGTAAAAAGGAAGTTCAGGTAATCTTTTGCAGTCAAGAAAGTTTCGGTTTGTTGATAAACCTGAGGAAGGTTATCTTTAATCCATTTCATTTTAGGGCCAGTCCAACTTGGTATGATGAGGTTGGCGGTTAATTGGATCTGTTCTTGGGGGAATATCTCTTTTTGGTATTGTTGGCAGATCTCGGTTGAACGTTTATCACACCAGATTGGGACTTTCTCCATTAACAACGTTCCGTGAGAATCAATTGGGACTACTGCATGCATTTGAGCACTAACCCCGATCGCTGCAACATCTATACCAGGATGTTTACTCATGAGTTGTCTGAGACATGTTGCGGTCAATTCCCACCACTCATCAGGTCTTTGTTCTGCCCAACCAGCATGAGGTGAAAAAAAATCAGTAGGCTTGGATTGAATACCAACAATTGTTCCCAAATTATCAACCAAGGCAGCTCTCACGCTCTCAGTGCCAATATCTACAACCAGGAAATATACTGGCATGGCGAAATCAACCTTCCTTTTTAACGGTTATCCACACATAAGAAAGGGGAAGGTGATAAGGATTTTCGGTTCGATGGAATTTCGCAAAAGGGATATATACCACATCACCGGCTTCTGCCTCAAATTTTTCTCCATCTATTTCCATTATTCCTTTTCCTTGGGTAATAAAATAAACCTCTTCCAGAGGCTCATGAACATGACCGCGGGTACAGCATTGGGGATATATAGTCGTATAACCAACTTTGATACGTCCTGATTCAGATTCGTTTTCTTTGAGAAGCATGAGGGTATCACGAACCACATTATTCTCAACTTTTTTTAGAATATCAGCAAAGGTATTGTTTCCTTTTTCTGCTTCTGCTTCAAGTAAATTCCGTCTCTTAAGGATTGTTCCCAAGGTAATGACCTCCTATTTTTTATTCCTTTTCTTGATTCCTATAAATTGAATTAAAATGATTGTGGGTTTGGGGTGGTCTTCCTTCTAAATATACTCGATACTTGTATTTATCGGCCCGGATGACCGAAATCACCACTTCAAAGGGTGTTCCTTCTTCTAAATAAGTTATTCGAATGGTGTGGAAAAGGGGTGTTTTTTCGGGCACTTGAAGTAAATCAGTTTCCAGTGGACCACTATTATAAGCTTCAATGGTCTCGACTGCCCGATGAAGCTTTAACCCATATTCCTCTTCAAGGATTTGGTAAAGTCCTTTTTCCCGAAGTAAGTTTTTTTTATCGGTCAGATTGGGTGTGAAACGAGGTAATATGTAATTACTCATGAAAGCGATAGGAATCCCGTCAGCAACACGCAATCTTTGAATGAGATAAACTTTCTCTCCTTTTTTAAGGTTTAATAAGGTCATAATTTTAGTGGGTGGATTAATCAATTCAACAGTCAAACTTCCAGTTTCTACCGCGACGTTTTTTCCCTTAAGGGTTTCTGTAAATGAGGTGATATAGTTCATGTTCTGGGCAGTTTTTGGTTCTTTCACTACTGTCCCCTTCCCTTGTTTTCGAATTACCAAGCCCTCTCGTTCCAAAATTCCAATAGCATTCCGAATTGTCGTTCGGCTGGTCATAAACTTTTCCTGTAATTCATCTTCAGTTGGTAAAAGTTCTCCGACCCGATATACACCATTTAATATGTCTTCTTTGAGGCTATTGCTCACTTTCAAATAAAGTGGAATTTGCAATAGGGACATAAAATCAATCTAACTCCTTTTTATTTATGAAATAAATTATCCTTCGATAATATATTTCATTTTTTATCTTTTTCACCATTTACAGGCTTGATGTATCAAATCTATAAATAAAAATCCTCCCTCATCGTGACCTTCTCCCATCAACGGAGAAGGAAAGAGTTTGTTTTTTCACTCACTTTTTTAGGAGAGGATTAGGGGGGAGGGGGTGTGTTTTTCGACCCTCATTCTGATCCAGCTTTCTCTCTTCTTTTTCTCCCCCTTCACCCCTTTCATACCCTTTCCTCCCTTATTCTTTAAAGGTATCAGGACATTATCTTTTTTAAATTTTTGTTTTTTAAGATATTTTAAAGGATGAAAATTGATAATGATGTATTCTATAAGTTGTTATTATCTTCTCGAAATTCCTTGTCTTTGTCAAGATATTTATTATTATACTCTTATATAGAATACTTCACCTATTTAACCGTCAATTAACCGAAAATTTAAAAAAGAAGGGCTTCCTTATTTATTCAATTCTCTTTTTTCTCCATTCTCTTTGTGGGATAATGAAGTTCAAAAGATAATTACCTTTGTGCCAAAAAGGGAGGTATGATTATGGATTTTAAAGATCGTTTTGAAATCATCCATTTTATCGAAAGGAAAAAAATTGTTGCTATTATCCGAGCAAAAGAAAGTGGTTCTTTTTTGGACGCAGTTAAAGCTTTAAAAAAAGGTGGAATTGAATGTATCGAAGTCACGATGACGACACCGGGAGCCTTAAAAACTTTAGAAGAAGTTCGTTCGAAAATTGAAGATATTCTTTTCGGAGCTGGTACTGTCCTTGATCCAGAAACAGCACGTCAAGCTATTTTGTCCGGTGCTCAATTTATCGTAACTCCCTCTTTAAATCTTGAGGTTATTCGTCTCGCCCACCGATATGATATTCCAATCATTCCTGGAGCTTTTACACCAACTGAGATACTTTGTGCCTGGGAAAATGGTGCTGAATGCGTCAAAGTATTCCCGGCTTCCAATGTAGGTCCCGATTATATAAAAGCAATAAAAGGTCCTTTCCCTCAAATTAAAATCTGCCCGACTGG